>JANQEH010000260.1 GCA_028278455.1 bacterium | reverse complement strand
TCTAAGTGTATCGGCGTTAAACCGCAGACCTTCATACATCGGAGATTATTCAAGAGATGTTTTTTGGCAGGGAAAAAGACCGGATCAGGAAACAACTTTTATTTTCGGTGTTGTGGAACATGATTTTTTTGAAACAATGGAAATAGAAGTAATTAACGGCAGGAGTTTCTCAAAAGCTATATCCGGAGATCGAACCGGGGCGTTTATTGTAAACGAAGAGGCTGTAAGACAGATGGGAATAGAAAATCCGGTTGGCCTGGATTTCTCAATAATGTCGATCGAGGGAGAAATAATAGGGGTTATGAAAGATTTTCATTTTCAGCCTTTATATGAAGAGATCAAACCACTTGTAGTATTCCTATCGCCAAATCCATATTGGATGGGCAATATTCTGGTGAGAGTTGGCGGAGACATTGATTCTGCAATTGAATACATAGATAAAGTCTGGAAAAATATGTTCCCGGATTATTCATTGGATTACTCATATCTTTCTGAAGACTTTCAAAGGATATACAGGAATGAATCCAGATTGAGTACCCTTTTAAAAAATTTCACTTTTCTATCTGTGATTTTAGCTACTCTTGGACTGCTTGGATTAGCATCGTATACTGCAGAGCGAAGGACTAAGGAAATAGGGATAAGAAAAGTATTGGGTGCCTCAGTTACAGGAATATTGACTCTGCTATACAGAGATTATCTCAATCTATTAATTATATCGATCCTTATCACCGTACCGATAGCCTATAAGGCTGCAGACAGCTGGTTACAGAAATTTGCATACAGGATAGAACTCAATATGGAACTGTTTTTTCTGACCGGATTTATTATGATGCTGGTATCACTATCGGCAGTGGGATTTCTGGCGCTGAGAGCTGCATCTTCTGACCCTGTCAAAACTCTGAAATATGAATAGAATTAATGGGAGAGAAAAATGAAAACATTGAAAATAATAGTTTTTCTGTTCGGTTTGATTTTGATTTCGGTATTTAATGCTTTTACCGCAGAGATCCATGATGCAGCGAAAGCAGGCGATCTCGAAAAAGTAAAGATCCTTCTCGCAGGAAATGATGATCTTATTGAAGCAAAAGACAGGCAGGGTTTTACACCACTGCATATTGCAATTACTAAAGACCGCCGGGAGGTAGTAAGATACCTGATAGAAAAGGGTGCGGATCTTAATTCAAAAAACAGTAACGGATTGAGGCCGCTCCAGACAGCTCTTGACAGGGGGAAAAATACTATAGCCAACCTGCTGATAGAAAGAGGAGCGGATATAAACATCAGAGGATTCAGGAACCAGACATTATTGCACCAGGCTTCGAGAAGCGGGAATAATTCCCTTATTAACTCACTTTTGAGGAAAGGGGCTGATATTAACGTTGAGGATTCTTCCGGTCATACGCCGCTGGATCTTGCAGTAATTTCAGAAAAAGCTTCTACTGCCCGGATACTTGTTGATAACGGCGGGGAGACAGGAAGTCTCCTCAGTGATGATGAAGAATGCAGAACACTGCTTGACAGGATTATTACGAATAATAACGAGCTCCTTACAGAACTTATCCTCGAATACCTTGACGACCTTGATTTTGTAAACCAGGCCGGACACAGTATTATCCACAGGGCTTCAGCACTTGGAAACAGGGAGATGGTCAACGCTCTGATCGAAAAAGGTGTAGATCTCAACAAAAGATCGGGAAAAGGTAAAACACCACTTGACTACGCTGCAAAATACGGGCATAAGGATGTAGCAGATTATCTAAAAGGAAAAGGAGCTGCAGTCTCGGCCTCAACAGAGGAAATCTATGGATTCAGCCCGATAATAAAAAGGAACTTGTCAAGAGGTGAAGCAGTTATCTGGTATCTGAATCACAGTGGCTGGGCGGTCAAGACAGGGAATCATTTTTTAGTATTTGACTATTTCGAGCTTGGAGGTAAACCGCAGTTACCGGTCATTTCAAACGGGTATATTGATCCCGAAGAAATAAAAGATCAGAATGTGACGGTATTTGTATCGCATTCACATGATGATCATTATGACAGGAGAATATTCAACTGGAGAAATTCCATAGAGAATATCAATTATGTTCTGGGTTTCAGGCCCCGCCGAGGTCATATCCCTGAATATACTTTTGCTGGTCAGGGGACTGTAAAAAGTGTTGGGAATATGGAAATAACAGCCATAAAGTCCACGGATTCAGGTGTAGGATTCCTTATCCGGGTAGATGGTATTACGATATATCACGGCGGAGATCATGCAAATCAAAGCAAGACTCTAGACGGCCCCTTCAAAAAGGAGATAGATTTAATTGCTGCCGGGGATCCGGATATCGATCTGGCTTTTATTCTAGTCGGTGCATCCTGCGGAGGGGGATATCGGGAAGAAGTACTAAATGGAAACTACTATTTGATAAATACTCTCAAACCTTCTTATGTAATACCTATGCATTCAAGGGGACATGAATATAATTATTCAAAGTTTGCGAAAGAGGCAGCCCGAAAAGGAATCACTTCAGGTTTTTACTGTGCTGAGTTCAGGGGAGATAGGTTCTATTATAAAAAAGGCGGTAACAGATAATATTGCTTTATCCGAATAGCAAAATATCTATTTAAAAGATGTACGTTAACGTACACCTTTTGTTATGTTTCCGTATGAAAGTTTTATATTATTAATGATCAATGAAAGTTTGTATCGATGTTGATTTTATAATTGATTCGTAAACCTGAACTTGTTTCAGGATCTCTTCTCCGAAATTTCTTCCGAATCCGAAGATCTGGACAAAAAATGGCACAACAATTGCTTTTTTAACAGGAAATTGCTAAGATGATCAAAAACCGGAGCTGTCATGATCAGGAATTATTTTAAAATCGCCTTCAGAAATTTTAAGAGGCAGAAGGTATATACATTCATTAATATTTTCAGTCTTTCTATCGGGATCGCTTGCTGCATTCTGATCTATTTCTTCATCAGAAATGAATTTACATATGACTCGTTTCACAAGAATTCCGACAATATTTACAGAGTAAATATGGCCTGGAGAGAAGAAGGAAAGTTCATCGATAGCACTCCATCACCGCTTGCAGAGAAAGTGGAGGAGTCTATTCCAGGTGTTTTGAGAGCCGGAAGGTTTTCATCTGTCACTCTGATCATGAAAATAAACGGGATAACAACAAATTCAAAGGTCAAGCTTGCAGACAGAGGATTCTTTGAAATATTCGATTTCAATATATTAACCGGGGGATCGGCAGATTTTCTAAATGATCCCAATCCGATTCTGATAAGCAAGGGGACGAGCGACAAGTATTATAGCAATGTTGATCCTGTAGGAGAAATTATACAACTTGACATCGGCAGCAGCGGGTACACCGATTTTGTTGTCAGGGGAGTTATAGACGATCCTCCGGAAAATACAAGCATAAATTTTGATTACATTATACCGTACGAATGGGCGGATACATTTTTCCGAACGAGAAGACAGATTTCACCCTGGATCAATATTCCGGCCGTGACATTCATACTCCTCGATGAACATGCTGAATCCGGAAGTGTCGAAATGTCGCTCGAAACAATTGCGGATAATAACATCAGGCCTGTCCTTGAAACGGATGTGAATTTCAGCCGAATATTCAGTCTCCAGAAGGTGACGGATATCCATCTTGATAATAGTATAAGAAATCTTAAGCTTGAGGCAATCAGCGATCCGCTATATTCATATATCCTTGGAGGTATCGCAATACTTGTACTGTTTATTGCCGGAATTAATTTTGTAAATCTTTCTGTGGGTCTCTCGACAAGAAGGGCTAAGGAAGTAGGGGTGAGAAAAGTTTTCGGCGCTAATAGGAACCAATTGATGAAACAGTTCCTGTTCGAATCTGTGATACTCAGTATCTTTGCAATGTTTCTTGGTTTGATGATCGCAGAATTACTGCTCCCGCAATTCAACCTGTTGTCAGGAAAGAACCTTGTTTTTGACTATCATAAGAACATTGGTTCAATAGGAATTCTGATAATGTTTATTCTTATTGTTGGTTTCAGTGCAGGGAGCTATCCGGCGTTTGTATTGTCAGGCTTCAGTCCGGTCAGCTCGCTGAAAAAAGCTTTGAGGATCGGAGGCAAAAACGTCTTTACAAAAACAATGGTAACTCTTCAGTTTTCGATGTCCGCATTTCTTATAGTGAGTTCTCTTATTATGTGGAAACAGGTTGATTACATTGCTGCAAAGGATCTGGGTTACGACAGTGAAATGATTTTGATGATAAAAGAGGTCTGGGGTATTGATGAAAATAAGCTTAAATTATTTAAAGATGAAGTTAGGTCGAATGCTAATATCGTCAATACTGCGGGATCGAATGCTATATCATATCAGGATAACACCTGGGGTTTGGCGCCATTCGAATATAACGGAAAGAGATACAGGCTGCCTTATCTGAAGATAGATTACGATTATCTTGATCTTATGGGGATTGAGATAATTTCCGGAAGGAATTTTTCGAAAGAGCACCCTTCGGATGTTGATGATGGAGTAATTGTGAATAAGAGGTTTCTGGAAGAATTCGGAATCACAGATCCAATCGGTAAAACTATTGAATTCGACGAATATTTCAAGCCGAAGATTATCGGGATAGTAGAGAACCTTCATTACGAGTCTCTGAGGATGGATATAAAGCCTATGGCATTTCATATATTCCCGAGATGGAATTTCAGGGAGGTGCTTATAAAGGTAAAGCCCGATGATATATCAGGAACAGTTAAATACATAGAAGATAAGTGGAATGAAATTATTCCAGATATCCCGTTTGAGGCAGCATTTCTGGATGAGATGATAGATGGACAGTATGAAAACGAGAAGAACTGGAAAGGAATAATTCAGTATTCGACAATTTTTGCTATAACGATTGCCTGCCTTGGGCTTTTCGGAATGACATCTCTTTCCATCGCACGTCGCACAAAGGAAATGGGGATAAGAAAGGTGCTTGGCGCTTCGGCAGCAAAGATAATTAATCAATTCAACCGTGAGTATATTTACCTGATTCTTCTGTCAAACGTAGTGGCGCTTCCTACAGCATACCGGGTAATGCAAAATTGGCTTCAGACTTTCGCTTTCAGGATCGAACCGGGTATTATGGTATTTGCTTCTTCAGCGTTAATAGTCATGGCATTGTCGGCTCTGACCATAGGTGTTCTTTCCTTTAAAGCGGTATATTCCAATCCAGTCGATACACTCAGACATGAATAGCATCAACAAAATTAACCAGCAATTCTCCGGAGTGATGAATGTTACCTAACTATATACTTTTGGCGTTCAGGAATCTCAGAAAACAGGGATTCTATTCTATAATCAATATATTTGGCCTGTCAATCGCGATAGCATTTTCGATACTGGTTTATTTCTTCATTAAAACGGAAGTTACCTACGATTCGTTTCATGAGAAAGCCGATCTGAAGTTCAGAGTATGTTTTTCGTTCTTTAAAGGATCTGAGAATCTGGACGGAACACCCGAGCCATTATTTGATATAGTACGGAATGAAATACCCGGGATTGAAAATGCCGTCAGGCTGATCCCGGCAGAAAACCGTGCGGTCCGGATCGGTAATGAACTTACGGAAAATACTATTCATATAGTGTCCGATAGATTCTTCGATTTTTTTAATTTTCCTCTAAATACAGGTAATCCTGAAAGTATTTTAAAAGATCCGAATTCCGTCATTGTTAGCAGCGCGATTAAAGAGAAGTATTTTCCCGAAGGTAATCCGGTCGGGAAGACGCTTTCAATTAAGCTGAACGGAGATGTCTTTTCCGATTTTAAAGTGGCAGCTGTTCTCAAAGAGATTCCGGAGAATTCAAGCATAAAAGTGGATTTCTTATTATCGGAATTAAGAGTTCCGGATATGTTTAATAAAGAACATCTAAAGATGTGGAATTATTTCCCGTGTGTTACTTTTGTCCAGATTAGTAACGTAGATGAAGTCGATGAAATTGAATCAAGACTGTATAATATAGCAGCCGACAAGGACTTCGAATATCTAAGCAATCTGGATAATTTTGATCCGGGATTTGAACTGGAGAATATAACGGATATTCATTTCAGTGAGAACACAATGAATACAATGCTCGAACCGGGAAGCAGGCCTCTGTATTCTTATATAATGTCCGGGATAGCATTGATAGTTCTCATTATAGCATCAATAAACTATATGAATCTGTCTCTGGGCCTTTCGATGTACAGGGGTGTTGATGTCGGGGTAAGAAAGGTTCTTGGGGCAACCCGTATCCAGCTAATTAAACAGTATTGCTCGGAGTCGTGTATCTTCTCTGTCATAGCATTCATGTTCGGATTGATGTTCGCCGAACTGCTTCTTCCAGCTTTCTGTCAGGTTTCGGGCAAGGAAATAAAACTCGACTATTTCGGCAGTCTCACAACAGGAATAATAACATTTTTTTCTGTATTCCTTCTGGGTATATTGTCCGGAAGTTATCCTGCGTTCATCCTATCTGGAAGCAAGCCGTTGAATGCTCTCAAAGGCTTATTGATCGGTAGAAGCAAGAATTCTATAAGCCATATTCTGATGGTTGTGCAGTTCTCATTGTCGATATTTCTGTTAACCGGTACTATCCTGATGTCGCATCAGATGAATTATATTATCAACAAGGAACTTGGTTTTGATAAGGAATCAGTTATAATTCAAAAACTGAATAAGGATTTCGATGATAATACTATTTCGAGGTATAAAGATGAGCTTTCGAAATATCCTTCAATCCGAGAAGTGTCGGCATCGGACTGTTTTTTGACAGGAGACCGTCCGCACAGCATCTCGGTTGCAAATTTTCAGGGCGAAACTCTTATATTGCCTACGTTCAAGGTTGATTATAATTTTTTAAATATTCTTGATCTGGAATTAATAATGGGGAGGAATTTTTCACCGGATTTTACATCGGATTTCTCCGATGCAATTATTGTTAATAGAAAATTCATTGAAAAGTTTGAAATGAAAGAACCAGTCGGGAAAGAGGCGCCTTTTGGAAAAAGGCCTAAGATCATAGGTGTTGTTGAAGATTTTCACTATCTATCATTGAGAAAGGGGATAGAACCGGTAATATTTACAATGAATCCCGGATTCACTACCAGTGCAGTAGCGCTTAAAGTAGCTTCCGGCAGTATCTTCGATGCAGTGAAATTCGCAGACGATACTTGGAGCAGGGTTGCCCCGGGTAATCCGTTTGTATACTCATTTCTGGACGAAGACATAGCGGCTCAATATAAGGTAGAAAATAACTGGAAAAAGATCGTTAATTATTCGATGTTGTGTTCGATCGCCATATCATGCCTGGGATTATTCGGTATGACATCGTTGACGATAGCCCGCAGACGCAAGGAAATGTCGATAAGAAAGGTCCTCGGTGCAAAAGTCTTGAATATTATAGGACAGTTTTATCGTAAGTATTTATTCCTGACAGTGATTGCCATCTTTATAGCCTGGCCTGTCGCTTTCAAGGTACTCGATAAATGGCTGCAGACATTCGTCTATAAAATAGATATCGGTATTACAACGTTTATAATCTCTTCTTTTCTGTTTGCCATTATATCAGGAATAGCAGTTTTAATTCAGTCAGTCAAAGCTGCATGTGCAAATCCTGCAGATTCACTCCGGCATGAATAAATTCCCTCATCAACTGCGGGACCAGGCCCGCAGTTGATCTGGTAACAACAGAGCATGTTTTTCATACGTTATCTTTTCATTTATAAAATAACTTTGAACTTTTAAAAGAAATATGCGTATAATACTTTCAAATAACTTTTAATAACTAAAAGATATTATGCTGAAGGGATAAGAAATGAAGTTTCTAACGAGACAGGAGGAACTGATCCTTCTTACGGTTTTCCGGCTGAAAGACAATGCATACATCGTAAAGATCCGGGAACATCTTGTAGATCACACAGGAAAAGACTGGTCTATTGGAGCTGTTTATGTACCGATGGACAGGTTGCGAAGGCTTGGTCTTCTCAATACTGTAATTGGAGAACCGACAGCGAAGCGGGGAGGTAAAGCCATTAAATATTACGGGCTGACTGAAAAAGGTGTAAATGCTCTTGAAGAGATTAAAAAGGTCCAGGATGTTATGTGGGAAGAGTTCAATGACTACGCGGTTGAAAAGAAAAGGTAATCCTGTGGGAAGAGAATTCAGAAAACCTCCGTTATTTGCCAGCTGGATCCTGAAAAAGATCCTGCCGCAAGAAGATGATCATTTTCTGACCGGAGATTTCGAGGAAACGTATAATGATGTTTACCTTGAAAAGGGAGTTTTTAAGTCATGGCTCTGGTACTGGAAACAAGTATTCAGGTCAATCCCGCTTTTTATCAATAATAATATCAGCAATGGAGTATCAATGCTGCAGAACTATTTGAAGATCGCACTAAGAAATATTTTAAAACAGAAACTCAACACAGCAATAAATATTATAGGTCTGTCACTTGGATTATGCTGTTGTATACTGATAGTCCTGTTTGTAACAGATGAACTGTCATACGATAGCTTTCATGATAAGGCTGATCAAATATACAAGTTCAAATGGAACGACAAATACTACGAAACTTCCTGGGCAAATGTTCCAGAACCTTTAGGGGCAGCTGCTGTGGATTTTTTTCCAGGGATTGCAAAAAAAATTCGATTCGTAAACCGTGGCGTCATTGTCCGGTATGGCGAGAATATTATTGATGAATTCTTCGCATTTGCTGACAGGGATTTCTTCGATGTATTCAGCTTCCCGCTGCTTAAAGGAGATTCTGAAACAGTTCTAAGTACGGAAAACTCGATCGTACTCACGGAAACCAGCGCAGAGAATATATTCGGTAATATTGAATCATACGGCAAGACTCTATCAATCCAGATAGGAGATGAAATCAGGGATTTCATAGTAACGGGAATATGCAGGGATCTGCCGCATAACACAACTGTACTATTTAATGCCGTTATTCCTTTTAATAATTTGAGGTTTTATGAATATGACGATATAATTGATAATTGGGCGCGTTTTGGTATCAATACTTATATAATGCTTGAGCGGGATACTGCCCCTGATCAGGTATTATCTAGGATCGAAGAATTTTCTGATCAATATATGGATACGATCAAACAACAGAGGATTGTATCAAACAGGTGGAAGGAAGGATCATGTCTGGAACTCAGGAATATCAGGGACCTGTATCTTGATCCTTCGATGAGGGGGAGGTTGTACAGTGATACAACTAAATCTTATATCCTTTCCGGGATAGCTCTGATTGTCTTGATAATAGCATGTATTAATTTTACTAACCTTTCTATAGGCAGGTCATCCGGAAGGTCTCTGGAAATTGGTGTGAGGAAGGTTATGGGAGCCGCGAAAAAACAATTAATCAGACAGTACTGGATTGAGTCGATGCTGATGACAGGAATTGCACTATTATTCGGGATTGTGATTACAATATTGATTCTACCTGAATTCAATCAAATGACACAAAAATCATTTAGTATTCGGGGTATTTTTGGAATCAAAATCATCACTGCAATGCTGGGATTGGTATTTATTGTGGGCTTGTCATCTGCAGTATACCCGGCATTATTAATTGCAAAATACAAACCGGTAGAAATCTTCAGACAGAAATTAAGGATCGGCAGCAATAATTCGGTAACAAAAGGGCTTGTAATAGCCCAATTCCTATTTTCAGTGCTTCTTATATCATCTACCCTGATCATGTCCAGACAGATCAGGTATATTGACAATCATGAACTGGGATTTGATAAGGAAGGTCTGTTAAGTATAAGGATACAAGAAAATTCACCTGATGAGAGCAGGAGACTAATTGAGTTGTTCAGGTCTGAGACAATGCAGTCTGATAATATTATTAATATTTCAGCAAGCTCAACATCTTTCGGAGTAATGATCCTGAGTGCAGCAACCACGATCAACGGTAAGAGAATAGATACTAATATTAATAGTGTTTATTTTGATTATGTAAAGACTCTTGGGATGAAACTGGTCGAAGGAAGGGATTTTTCCCGTGAATATCTTCAGGACACTGCCTCCATAGTTGTAACAAAAAAACTTGTTGAGAGTTTCGGGATCGAAAATCCGGTTGGTCAGATTGTCAGGGTGGGAAGATTTCCTGCAGCGAAAATAATTGGAGTAGTAGAAGACTTCAACTTTGAGTCACTGGAACATGAAGCGGGACCGGCTATGCTGAATATGAATCCCGGTCAGAGACTCGGTTTTATGCTGGTAAGAATTTCGTCACAAAACTTATCCGGAACGATTGATCTGCTTGAAGCGATTTGGAAGAAGATTCAGCCGGATAAACCTTTCAGGTATTCTTTTGTTGATGCTGATCTCGCAAGGCATTACGACGATGATAGGAGATGGAGCTCGATTCTCAGGTACTCTTCGATATTCGTAGTTCTTATTGCATGTATGGGAATATTCGGTCTAACTTCAATCACGATTAGTAACAGGACAAAGGAGATTGGAATCAGAAAGGTGCTGGGTGCAAAAATATCCCAGATATCAGGTCTGATAATTAAAGAATACATAATTCTGATCCTTACCGCCAATTTTATTGCATGGCCTTTGATCTACTATATTATGGATAAGTATCTAAGTGAGTTTTACTACAGGATAGATATAGAGCCAGCTTACCTGGCTTTGGCAGGGATTCTTACGCTTACTCTAACCGTGCTTACTGTGATCTATCTTGCACTTAAATCGGCTTTGTCAAACCCGGTGAGTTCTCTGAGATATGAATAGAAAAACTGTAAATAAGGGTCTTCCGAAAATCGCATCTTGGTTTTTAAAAAGGTCGCTCCCCGTAGATGATCGTCAATACCTATTGGGTGATTTCGAGGAGACCTATATAAATATTAAAACTGAGAAGAATCAGCTTTGTGCATGGTTATGGTTCTGGAAGCTTGTTCTATGTTCAGTACCTCTATTCCTTGAGCATAATAACAACATAAGAGTTATGATGTATAAAAACTACCTGAGGATCGCTTTAAGGAATATATTTAAACAGAAATTATATTCTTTAATAAATATTTGGGGACTTGCGATTGGAATGGCATGTACCCTGATGATATTTCTATGGATTAATGATGAATTAGGATACGACAGTTTTCACGAGAACGGGAACGATATATACCGCGTTCTGGAAGATGTATATTTTACTGAGACAAGCGTCAAAGGATATACAACTATTCCTCGCCGGCTTGCTCCCGCTTTGTGTGAGCATTACCCGGAAGTAACTGATTTCACAAGGTTTCTCCCGGGCAAAAATGTTGTTGTAAGCTATGGGAACAGAATATTCAATGAGAATTATCTCGCAAACGTCGATCCTTCATTTTTGTCTATATTTTCCTTCGATCTCAGTTCAGGAGAACCTGAAACAGCACTTTTAGATCCGAACAGCATCGTAATAACGAAAAATATAGCTGAAAAATACTTCGGAGAGACAGATCCGTTAAATAAAATCCTGAGATTGGAAAATCAATATGATTTGAAAGTGACCGGAGTATTGGAAAACATACCTTCAAACTCTCATCTGAAATTCGATTTTCTGGTGCCATTTGTAGAAAACAGGTGGATAGGACTGCCGGAAGGAACACCACCTCTTGTATATTCGTATGTAATGCTGCTGAACAGAATTGACCATTCAGTATTTAACGGTAAGATCAGAAATTTCTTTTCAAAGGTTTATAACGATGATATACGGGTTGACATGTACCTTCAGTCTTTAGCTGATATTCATCTATACTCAAAAAAGGATAATGTGGGGCTTCTGGAGGAAACCGGTGATATTACATATGTGTATCTTTTTTCGATTATTGCATTATTTATACTTTTAGTTGCGTGTATAAACTTCATTAATCTCTCTACGGCAAAGGCTGCAGTTAGAGCAAGAGAAGTAGGCATACGGAAAGTAGTAGGTGCTCACCGGAAAGATGTGATAAGACAATTCTTCACAGAATCACTGGTCATGACCCTGGTTTCTTTTATAACTGCAATTGTCTTTGTGATAACTGCCATACCGGCTTTTAATAAAATTACTCAAAAAGAATTAGCCTTATTAGACCTTCTTAGCCCCGGTTCACTTATCGGGGCATTAATTCTTATCTTAATAACCGGTATTTTTGCAGGCAGCTATCCTGCAGTTTATCTTTCATCGTTCCAACCTGCCAGAGTAATAAAGGGATTATTCTATCGGAAAGAAAGAAATGGTTTCTCAATCCGCAGCATTCTTATTGTATTTCAGTTTGCTGTGTCGATCACTTTGATACTTGCTACATTAATAATAGAAGATCAGGTCGAATTTATAAGAAACAATAATCCTGGATATATTAAAGATCATACTATTTATGTTCCACTAAAAAACGGACTGAAAGATAATTACCGATCGATCAGAAATGAACTTCTCCAACACCCTGAAATAATATCTGTTTCAGCGTGTTCAGAACCGCCAGTAAACATTACAAGAACTTCCGATAGATTTACATGGGAAGGCAGAGAAATAACAGAGAATAACGCAAATCGGTCCGAACTGATCGCATATTTACTGTTCGTTGATCAAAATTCTCTTGGATCTTTTGGAATGAATATTATTGAAGGCAGAGATTTTAACCTGGAGTTTGCTACAGATTTTGATCGGGCTTTTATAGTAAACGAGACTGCAGCAAAGGGAATGGGTTATAATTCTGCTGTGGGAAAAACTCTGGAACTATGGGGGTGGGAAGGGAAGATCATAGGAGTAGTGGAGGATTTTCACTATAGATCACTGCACAATGAGTTAGAGCCGCTAATAATTAAACTGGACCACGAAAGGCTGAGATACATGTTCATCAAATTCTCACCGGGTGCGAATGAGTTAGATAAAATTGTATCTATCCTGGAAAACAAATGGGATGACTATGCATTGAACAGTCCATTTGTGTACAACTTTCTCGATGATACTTATACTTATTTATATAAAAAAGAACGCCGTCTTAGTAGATTGTTCAATTATTTCACACTGATAGCAGTGACAATATCATGTATCGGATTATTCGGCCTGTCTTCATTTATTACGTATAAAAGGTCAAAAGAAATAGGAGTCAGGAAGGTCCTTGGTGCAAAAATATCGGGTCTTTTTATAATCTTGACTGCTGACTTCCAAAAATGGGTTGTGACAGCGAACCTGATTGCTGTACCGGCTGCATTATTATTCAAGGAGAAATGGCTTCAGAATTTTGCTTATAAAGCAAGTACCGGTATAGAAGTGTTTATCACCGCAACCTTGCTGGTTATAGGGATCTCATTATTTTCAATATGCTTTCAATCTCTTCAGGCGGTCTTCAAAAATCCTGTGAATACACTTAGGAGCGAATAGGAATACATATTGCGATTATAGATCGCCACCGAAAAGATCTCCCAATAAACTATTCAATATAATCAGATTGTCTAAATTTATTGCAACCTTTTTCGTGATTGTACCGTCTTAAGAAAAAGCATATGTTCTATAGTATAGAACTAATTTTTTTAATTATTAGTTCTATGGTGTAGAACTAATAGAGAGAACAATCTGGAAGAAAATGAAATTCAGCATTTGGATATTAAACAGGATCGTATCGGAGAAATACAAGGATTCCGTTATGGGTGATCTTCATGAGACCTATATTGGGATCAAAGAAAAACATGGTCTGATCCGAGCTTCATTCTGGTATATCATACAGATAATCACATCTCTGCCGGAATTCTTTTCAAGCCAGCTACAAAGAGGTATCGCTATGATAAGGAACTACGTTAAGATCGCATTCAGGAATCTACAGAAACAGAAAGTGATTTCGTTCATTAATATTTTCGGTCTGTCGATGGGGCTCGCATTCAGTCTGCTGATATATCTATATATTGAGGATGAATTGTCTTATGATAATTTTCATGAGAATGCTGATAAAGTATACAGGATCGCTAAGATGTCCTTTGATAGAAATAACGAAATAGAATTTCAATCTGCCTCACTTCCTGCTGTAATGGAGAATTCTTTTCTCGATAATTTTCCGGAAGTCGAAGCCCTGACCAGGTATACCGGCGCCGGCTGTGTTGTAGCAAATGGAGACAGGATATTCACTGAGTATATCAGGTTAGCGGACAGCCGTTTTTTCGAAATATTTACGTTTCCGTTGCTATCCGGTGAACCATCAAGTGTTCTCAGTCAGGATAACATGCTGGTTATATCAAGATCTTATGCTGAAAAATATTTCGGCTATGAAGATCCACTGGGAAAAACAATGAAGATCACTTTCGGGCAGAACCAGAGAGAGTATATAGTATCAGGTATATTCGAAGACTGCCCCTCCAACTCGACTCTGAAATTCAACATTGTAATAAACATTCAGAACCTGGTATGGGCATGGTATCCTGAGGCGCTTAGAAGCTGGGGGGATTTTTCTATCCCATTCTATCTATACCTGAAACCGGGAATCGAACCTGCAAGTCTGGAAGCAAGGTTCGAGACTTTTATCAGTCAGGCCTTTGCCTCACAGATCGAGAACTCCAGAAGACAGGGATGGTGGAAGGGTGAAGGAAATCCTTTCGCATTCAGGCTCCAGAATATCAGAGATATCCACCTTGATAACGAAGTATACGGAGCATCTGATCCAAAGTATTCCATGATACTTGCGGCAATAGCGTTTATTGTACTGTTCATTGCTGCGATCAACTTCATGAACCTTTCAGTGGGTAGATCTTCATTAAGGTCTATTGAGATTGGCATCAGAAAGGTGATGGGAGCCGGAAGAAAACAGCTTATCAGGCAGTTCTGGAGCGAGTCTCTTATTATAACAGCCATAGCTATGGCAGCAGGACTGTTGATCACCTGGATTGTAATACCGTCATTTAATGAATTATCCGGGAAAGCCCTGAGACTTGACAGTTTCCTTGAATCTGAAAATCTCGGGGCTTTGGTATTGCTTATTCTTTTTGTAGGTATCCTTGCTGGAAGTTATCCCGCAATTATTATGGCAAGATTCAGACCGGTAGAGATATTGAAAGGAAAAATGAAAATCGGCGGCAGAAATGCTATGACTAAATCTCTGGTTGTAATACAATTTGCGCTTGCGGTGGTTCTGGTTATTTCAACAGTTGTACTAAGTGGTCAGATCGACTATCTTTTAAGCAGGGATCTGGGGTATAACAGGGATGGACTAATAGTCGCAAGAATACAGGAGATAGAAGCTAAGGAATCTGAAAAAGTCGTCAACCAGTTCCGTCAGAGGTTAGAATCATATTCCAATGTGAAAAATGTTTCCGGAACATCCGTATCTTTCGGCAGAGGGCTCTCGAGCTATCCTCTCGAAATCGATGGATCAGAGGTTACTCTAAATCAGTTCAGGGTAGAATATGATTACCTCAAAACAATAGGAGTAGATGTGTTGCAGGGGAGAGATTTTTCCCGCCAGATGGCAACAGATTCATTAAGTGTTATAGTGAATAAAAAATTTGTCGAAGCGATTGGTGAAGAAGATATACTCGGAAAGACTATTGGTGATTTGACCGGGATAAAAAGAAGATCCTATCCTTTCAGATTGAGGATAATCGGAGTCGTTGACAATTATAATGTGACGTCTCTGGCAGAGGGACTGAATCCGGTCATTTTAATGATGGAACCTGATTGGAGGATGAGCTATATGCTCATCAGGATATCTACAGAGAACATCACAGAGACCATAGATCTTTTGAGCAGTACCTGGAAGGAGATTAAACCAGATAAGCCGTTTGAATACAGGTTTCATAATGAGGATATTGAATCTCAGTATAATAATGAAAAAAGGTGGAGTGCGATTATCAGGTATTCATCGGTAATGGCAGTTCTTATTGCCTGTATGGGTATCTTTGGGCTTACTTCTATCTCGATAAACCGTAGGATCAAGGAAATCGGATTAAGAAAGGTTCTCGGTGCTGATCTGAGCCAGATTATCAAGCTTGTTTCAGGGGAGTTCATAGTCCTTGTTGTGATCGCAAATTTAATTGCGATGCCCGTCTCATTTAAAATTATGGAATCTGTATTGAGCGGATATTATTACCGCATTTCAATAGGAATGCAATATTTTGTTTTTGCCGGAATCTTAACTATCCTTGTTGCCATGATCACAATACTGTATTTGTCTTTAAAGGCAGCCCTTACAAATCCGGCAGATTCACTAAGATACGAATAGAACTATTAATCAATTCTGGGAGAAGATATGAAATATCTATCTAGACCTGAGGAGATCGTATTGCTGGCTATCTGGAAGCTTGGAAAAAGCGCCTACGGAGTGACAATACGTAAACATGTCCAGGAAGCCACAAATAAATACTGGTCAATAGGTGCGATATATGTCCCGCTGGAGCGGCTCGAAAGAAAAGGATTTGTCCATTCCTACTCAAGCGAACCCACGGCAGAAAGGGGAGGGAGAAGCAAAAGATATTTTGAGATCACGGAAGATGGATTGGAAGCGCTGGAAGAATTGAAAAAGGTTAACCAGGCAATATGGTCGGGTTATCCGGGCATAGTTTCCGATAAATAAAATGATGAAACGCAAAAAGAAAAAACTGCCCGGACTGAGCGGCAGATTAATTAACCTGCTTACGATAGATCGTTACTGTGACTGCATTTTAGGAGACCTTGATGAATTTTACTCGGAAATCATAGCGCATGATGGTAAAATAAAGGCTTTTTTTTGGCTCTGGCTGCAGGTGGTTGCTACTTTCTCAATGTTTTTCAGAGAATCAATTTACAGGAGCATTGCAATGTTCAAGAACTATTTTAAAATTACTGTAAGAAACCTACTAAAAGATAAGATTTATACTCTTATCAATGTATTCGGTCTTTCAATTGGTATAGCCTGTTGTATTCTTATTTACTTTTTTATTCAGAACGAAATGAGTTATGACAGATTTCATGAAGATATTGATAACACCTATTTAACTGTGACTAAGATAATGGTGTTTGAACTTCCGGCAACGCCCGGCCCGATGTCGGCGGCATTGGAAAGAGACTACCCGGAAGTCTTGTCATCTATCCGTATTTATGAAGAAGAGTTGGCAGTAGGAAACGGAAATAAATTATTTAAAGAAAAAATCCTCCTTACCGATCCGGATTTTTTCAGTTTTTTCTCATTTAAATTGAAAGAAGGCTCAAAAGAAAATGTTTTAAGTAATGTCAATAATGTTGTCATAAGCGAAGATGCAGCAATAAAATATTTCGGCGATGGAGATCCGTTAGGCAGGACTATTTCTATCAAGGTGGGTTCATCGGTCAAGACTTTTATGGTATCCGGGATCGCTGAAAACCAGCCTTCGAATTCATCTATAAAGTTTGATTTTATTACTCTCTTTCACAGCGTAAAAGAACTCTATCCGGAAAATGAGATAGATAATGACTGGGGCGCTTTCGGATATTCGACGTTCGTTAAATTGCTCCCGGGTACTTCAAACGAAGAATTCAGCGTAAAAGTTACAAAAGAGATCGATAAATATTATGAAGATAAGGATGAAAAAGACCTTGAAAATAAAGAGTTCTTTTTTCATCCTTTCAAGGACTATCATTTGGCCTCATACGGTGGCGGAAACGGCATGGAGGGACAAAGTGATCCAATATATTCCTATATACTCTCAGGTATTGCGTTATTAATCTTACTGATAGCATGCTTTAACTTCATGAACCTGTCACTCGGCAGATCGTCAACCAGATTTAAGGAAATCGGGCTCAGAAAAGTCGTTGGCGCTAAAAGAAAACAGTTAATCAGGCAATTCCTGTTTGAATCGGTTTCACTCGGTATAATTGCACTGGTAACCGGAATCATACTGGCAGAGGTGTTCAATCCTACATTTAATACTTTGTCCGAAAAGCAGATCAGCCTTGACTATATTACGGATCCGTTGTCAATTGTGTTCATTATAACCGTAATTCTGATTTCCAGTATAATTACCGGCAGTTATCCAGCATTTATGCTTTCCGGATTGAAGACTACTGAAATCCTGAAAGGAAGTCAGAGGATCGGCGGTAAGAACATGCTGACCAGGACGCTGGTGATATTCCAATTTGCCCTCTCTGTGATCTTAATAGTTGGAACTCTGATCATGAATGATCAGCAGAAATTCATTAACAATAAGGATCATGGTTTCGAAAAGGATAATGTCATCGTAATTCCCACATTCGCAGATATTACAGATCCAAATGCCGGTGACAGAATGCTTCAGTATTTTAGAGAACAAACCGTATCTGATAGTGATGTTTTGGATATAAGCGGTTCATCAAGCTCCTTTAATAGAAGTCTGAGTGCAAGGCTTGTCAATGATGAAAATGTCGGCGATAAACTTGTGAATGTATACAAGGTGGATTATAATTATCTTGATTTCATGAGGATCGAGCTGATTGAAGGAAGGTTTTTTGAGAGAGATCAACCCTCGGACCTGAAAAATACCATAGTAGTGAATGAAGCTTTCATAAAAACATTCGGGATAGAAAATCCTATTAATCACAGGTTTTCAGGGTATCTGGATGAGGAGGATGTGACAATCATCGGAGTAGCAAAGGATTTTCATGTAATACATCTCAGGGCCGAAATAGGACCGCTCGCATTTACTATCGATCCAAATATAAGAGTGAGATACCTTTTACTGAAAACAGCGCCGGAAAGCAGCTCTGATGCACTAAAGCGAGCAGAGGAATTATGGAAGGAGATAAAGCCGTTTCAGCCATTTGAATATTACTATCTTGATGACGATGTTATGGGCAGATACGATAATGACAGAAGATGGAGTCAGATTATAACAATTTCCTCGGTATTTGCGGTATTCATAGCAAGTCTGGGATTGTTCGGATTGGCAAATATCTCCGTATCGAGACGAATAAAAGAGATCGGGATCAGAAAAGTCCTCGGTGCGAGAATCAGCCAGATCATTGCGATAATGAACAGGGAATTTATCATAATGATATTGATAGGAAATATCATAGCATGGCCGGCAGGATACTACATTATGAATAAATGGCTGCAGAGTTTCCAATACAGGATCGACCTGCAGATATCCAGCTTTATATTGGCGGGTGTTCTGGTTCTGTCAATTGCTTTCGGTACGATCTGCATACAGGTTATAAGGGCAGCGGTAACCAATCCGGTTGATTCTATAAGGTATGAATAAGAATTGAAATTATGAAAAAAGCGAATAAACCAAAAAGGCTGCCTGATCCCTCTGGCTTCATTTTCAGAACAAGATATAAAGATTCCGTTTACGGTGATCTTCGTGAACAATATATCGAGTTGAAAAGAGAAAAGGGGGGATTAATTTCAAGCCTGTGGCTGTTATTTCAGGTGATCACATCATTCCCTTCATTTTTCAGGAATTCAACCTACGGGAGTATTCTAATGATAAAAAATTATATAAAAGTGGCTTTCAGAAATATGTTCAGGCGAAAAATATATACAATTATCAATGTTACCGGCCTGTCAATAGGAATAGCGTGTTCTATCCTTATTTTCATATTTATCAAAAATGAATACTCATATGATAGTTTCCATGAAGACTCTGAGAGGATCTACAGGGTGTGGCAGAAAGAGCATCTTGATAACAGGGAAACTCTGATGAGCTCAGAGACACCATATCCCCTGGCAGGAGTCCTGAAAGAACTGTTCCCTGGTATAGAGAATTCAATCCGGTATATGAACAGGTCAACCATCATTAAAACAGATAATGACTCGTTCCAGGAGAATATTTTTTTCGTTGATCCCGAATTTCTTGATGTTTTTTCGTTCCCCCTGACAAAAGGTGATTTGGAAACACCATTAAAAGATTTAAATTCAGTTATAATTACAGAAAGTGCCGCTGAGAAATACTTTGGTGATTCAGATCCGCTAGGGAAAAAACTCTCTGTTCAACTGATCGATAAATTCCATGATCTCACTATTACTGCTATTTCTGCTGATCCTCCTGAGAATTCAAGCCTTGATTTTCAATTTCTTATACCATTCGATAAATGCAGATCATATGTTAATCCGAAGCTTTTCCGGCACTGGGGTAATGTATCACCCGAGACTTTCATAAGGATCTCATCTGAAACCGATCCGGATGAACTCCAGGCGAAATTCTCCGTTATTTCTGAGAAGTATTATGCGAAATCAATGGGAGGTAAAGCCGAATATCTGATGCAGCCTCTGACTGATATTCATTTGAATAAAGATATTCCTGCAGGAAGAACACCTGTAAGTGATCCTGTCTATTCTTATATATTGGCAGGAGTCGGTATACTTGTTCTCTTCATAGCATGTGTGAACTTTATTACATTATCGATTGGAAGGTCTTCTTCGAGGTCAAGAGAAGTTGGTATGAGAAAGGTAATGGGTGCTTTCAGGTCCCAGGTAACTGTTCAGTACATCGGTGAAGCAGTGATTCTGACGTTCATTTCCATGGCAGCTGGATTGGTTTTTGCGTATTTATTCCTGCCGGTCTTCAACTCCATATCGGGAAAGCATCTGGTTCTTACACCCGGTTCCGGTGTAATACCGATAATGGCAGTTCTCCTGGTACTTGTCGGAATAGTCGCCGGAAGTTATCCCGCCCTGGTATTATCCGGTTTTCAGCCGGTATCTGTATTGAAGGGAGTACTGTCATCAGGCAGAAAAAACCTTTTAAGCAGGATCCTTGTATTAGTCCAATTTTCATTATCGATATTGCTTCTTATCAGTACATTCCTGATGAAGCAGCAGCTTGATTTTATCAGGAGTAAAAACCTCGGATATAACAGGGAAAGAGTTTTAGTTGTAGAGAACGGTACTCAGAGCAGTGTAGCAAACAGGAACTTCGAAGTATATAAAAACGAACTTGAAAAAAGTGATATGATAGTGAAAGTAGGAGGGGCTAATAATCAGTTTGGTGTATATTGGACTAAAGTCGGGTATCATGAAAGAACAGGTGAATTCAGAGAATTTTTTATGAATCTTGTTGATCATGATTACATTCCGTCACTCGGGATGGAGATAGTCAACGGGCGAAACTTTTCACGCGAATTCGGTTCAGACAGGACAGAGGGGATAATTGTGAATGAGGCGTTCGTCAAATATTATGGATGGGACGATCCGCTTAATTCGAAACTGCCGGATAACTTTCCTCCACACAGGATAATAGGAGTTGTTAAAGATTTCAATTTCAGCTCTCTGCATGAACTAATAAGGCCTCTTGTGCTTGTTTTGAACCGGAATGTTATCCTTGACGGGATAGACGATATTGTGGGATCCAATTTTCCTATTGTCCTGGGTAAGATGATCATCAGGATCGGGCACGGTGAAACGAGTGTAATTGTGGATCATTTGAAAAATGTTTGGGAAGAGGTTGCCCCAAATGCTCCTTTTAACCTGTCATTTGTTGATGAGACTATAGACTCACAATACAGGGAAGACAGGAAATGGAGTACAGTTATAAATTATGCATCCTATTTCGCGATTCTGATCGCATGCATGGGATTATTCGGCCTTTCTGCACTTTCTGTTGATAAACGCGTCAAGGAAATTGGGATAAGAAAAGTCCTCGGTGCATCCACTGGAGGAATAGTATCCCTTGTCTCGACGGAATTGTTATTCCTCGTAATAGCCTCGAACATTCTTGCATGGCCGGCAGCTTATTATGCCGTAAACAGGTGGCTCCAGGATTTCGCATTCAGAACAGATCAAAGTATTCTCACCTTTATAGTCTCAGGCGTTATCGCGCTGTTGGTGGCATTTATTACAATAAGTTTTCAATCTGTGAAAGCTGCTGTTTCCAATCCGGTAGACACCCTGCGTTACGAGTGAGTGTTGCAGGTAAAAAATCACAGGTGGTACGCTCACTTTAATCCTTATTTTTTCTACTAAAACCATTTGAATTGCTGGTTTTCTTTATTATTTTAGGATTTATCATAGAAATCTTCATTTTGATGTAATTAATCCAAAAAAATTCCGTATAAAGACTTTTACTGATCCAACAACCGGAACCGGAAAATGAGATCCGAGAAAAGAAGGATTGCTGAAGACCGTTCCTTTTTTGCAGAATGGAAGAAATGGGGGCCTTATCTTGCTGAACGGCAGTGGGGAACAGTCCGTGAAGACTGCAGCACTGACGGTTCGGCCTGGGACTATTTTACCTTCGATGATGCACTGAATATAGCATACAGCAGCGGAGAGGATGGAATAGCCGGTATATCCGATTATGAACAGCATCTGTGTTTTGCCCCGGCATTCTGGAACGGGCAAGATCCGATTATCAAGGAAAGACTGTTCGGACTCACAAATGAGCAGGGTAACAGGGGGGAAACCGTAAAAGAGGTATATTACTACCTGGACAATACTCCCACACATTCCTACATGGTAATGCTTTATAAATATCCCCAGGAAGAGTTTCCCTATCAAAAGCTTAAATTAGAAAACTTTAACAGGGATAGATTTGATCCTGAGTATGGCCTAATGGATACAGGTGTGTTCCAGGGGAACAGGTATTTTGATATATTCATAGAGTATGCAAAGAAAAATCCCGAGGATATTTTAATAAGGATCACAGTTCATAACAGGGGGCCGGAAAAGGCACATATTCATCTGATCCCGCAGTTGTGGTTCAGGAGAACCTGGAGCAACAGAGATGAGGATAAGAAGCCTGTCATGTCCTTAGAGGGAAAAGGACTGATCCAGACAGAATGTGAAAAGTTGGATCTGATGTATTTCTATGCACAAAATGAACCGGAGGTAATATTTTGTGAAAATGAGTCGGCCCTGGACCATTTTCCCAGAGAAGAAGGTGATAAAAGATTTAATAAGAGGGGCATAAATGATTATATCATAAAAGGGAAAAATGATGCGGTGAATCCCGAAAATACAGGCACAAAAGCCGCGGTAATTTATGATCTTGGTGTTAATCCCGGTAAACCTGTCACAGTTTATTTAAGGCTGACAAACAGGTTGATGATAAAACCCTTCTCGGATTTCAGAAAGGTATTCTCAAAAAGGATAAAGGAAACAGACAGATATTACGGCGAGATAATCGATTCCAGGCAATCCCGGGATATTAAAAACATTCAAAGGCAGGCAGCTGCGGGACTTCTGTGGTCAAAGCAGTTTTATTGCTACGATCTCAGCAAGAAGGTCAGTCAACTGGACATTGCCGATGATAGTAATTATTATTCCGGCTTCAACAGAAACAGGAACTGGCAGAACATAAGAAATGATGATATTGTGTCAGTACCGGATAAATGGAAGAATCCATGGTATTCTTCATGGGACACAGCTTTCAATGCCTGTGCATATGCAGGACTGGATCCGGATTTTGCCAAGAACCAACTGTATCTTCTGACCACACCGAGATTCATGCACAACACAGGTAAGCTTCCGGCAGATGAGTGGGATTTCGATAAGATAATTCCGCCTGTACATGCCTGGGCTGTGTGGTATGTTTATTGTGCAGATAAAGAGAAGAACAGAAACAAAGGCGACCTGATCTTCCTGGAAAGTATTTTCCAGAAACTGCTACTTAACTACAATTGGTGGCTGAACAGGAAGGATGAATTTGGGAACAGTGTTCTTCAGGGAGGATTATTCGGTTTTGAAAATAATGATTTTTGTGACGACTTGAATATAGAAGGTGAGAACAGGATAATACAGGCGTGCGGTATATCCTGGATGTCTGTGTTCTGCATCAAACTCATGGCTATGGCAATCGAGCTGTCTCAGATAAATCCAGTTTACCAGGAGACTGCTGTAAGGCTCCTTGATGAGTTCTTTCTTTTTGGAAGAGCTCTCAAGAACCTCGGTCCGCAAAAAATCGACCTCTGGAATGATAATGAAGGTTTTTATTTTGACAGGATGGAGATAAGCGAAGAAGGACAAGTATATCAGACTGGGATCCCTTCGATCACAGGCCTTATACCACTGTTTGCTGTAGAGGTCTTTGATAAAAAACAGATGAAGAAAAATCCGGATTTCAATGATTGGCTCTCCGGGCTGGAGGATGATCATGAATTTGTCGAGAATATTAAAATAATGAAAGAGCCCGGCAAAAACAGGAACAGACTCTTCAGTCTTTTGGATGAAAATAAAATACACAGGATCCTTGGCAGAGTATTCAGCGGTTCCACCTTTTTATCCAAGTTTGGTATCAGCAATTCGAGCATGGAAAATTCTGAAAGATACGGAACCGAAAACAAGATCTGGTTTCCACTGAATTTCATGTTGATCGAATCGATGAAGAAGTATTATTCTTACTATGGAAACGGGCTGAAGATTGGTTTTCCTACCGGATCTGGTAATTTCATTTCTATGCTGGATGCAACAACCGAGTTATCAAAAATGCTCATAAACCTTTTTAAAAGAAACGAAAATGATGTAAGAGTGTATAATAGCGGCCAGAGTAGTCTTATTCTCGATCCTAATTTCAATAAATATATTGATTATTTTGAGTATTTCGATCCGGGTACCGGAAAAGGATCGGGATCAAAGCATAAAACAGGATGGACAGGGCTAATAAATAACTTCATCAAAAACCTGGAAAATGATACAGAAATTTAATATTATATAAATCTTTGTGTTTTTATTGATATTGAAATTATAATTGCTGATATTAAATCCCCATTTATCAAGAAGATTATAAATATTGAAGTATCAAAAGTAAATATTCCTTTTACTATTACTGTTATCTATTAATAAAATGAACATTGAATCTAAAAAGCGAAAAAGAAGTTCACCCGATCTTCAGAAGAGGTTTGATTCTGTTGTAAGAATAATAAATGATGGAATAATCATTACCGATTCAGAATTTACTATAAGTGCAGTGAACAGAAAAGCCTGCTCAACATTCGGTTATTCCGAGGGTGAAATGATCAACATGCCGATGTTTTCGCTTTTTTCAGATGATGTAGTAAAGGAATTTACTCATTTTCTAAATAGTTCTGAAGCAGAGGAGGATTCGGAAGGTTCCGTCCATTCAGAGTATATAGGAATATCTAAAGGAGGAAAATCTTTCCCGATAAATATAACTTTCAGGAAATGGGAAGCATCCGGAAAAGTGAATTTCACATTTGTCCTGAGAGATGATTCCAAATTGAAAGAAGCTGAAGATATTCTGATACGTAAGCAGGAAGAGCTTGGTGTAAAACTTAAATACGAGAGTCTGCTTGCGAATATTTCATCCAGGTTGAATACAAATGACGGGCTGGATATTGTCCTGAAAGAAATAGTAAAGAAGATAAATATAATAACCAGGATAGATGAAGTCAGATTATATTTCCTGTACGAAAATGATCTTACTTTTGAATTGGAGCCTGGGGAAGAGATAACAGGTTTTCCAGAACGTGAGAATAAAATCACCCCGTTGATCAATATTAACAGGCTGATTGAGATTGTAAAAAGCGGGAACATTATGATCTCCGGAGACCTGTCGGAATACAGTGCTGAGGAAAAAGAACAGATCAGACAGCTGGGGCTTAGATCATTTCTGCTTATACCGGTAAAGATCGCTGATAAAGTCCCCGGTATGCTCCTGTTTGGGAAATATACAGAATTCGAATGGACTCCAAGTCTGTACGGACTTCTGAGGACAATTGCTGACATAATAGCAAATTCCTGGGAAAAGAATAACAACTTCATAGCTAAGCTAAGGGCTGAACAGAAGCAGATCCAGACTTTCAGGTTAGCTGAACAGTCATCCAGGCTTGCTTCCCTGGGAACCCTTGCTTCCGGAATGGCTCACGAGATAAATCAACCTCTGACCGCAATAAAGATAACCGTTGATGGAATGTTATACTGGGAGGAAATGCAGAAAAAGATACCGGATGATGAGATATCACCAAATATTAAATTTATATCTGACCAGGTAACACGTATCGAAGAGATAATTACCCAGATAAGGATTCTTGCGAAAGGAGATAAACATGAGAAGGAAGAAACAATTCAAATCGACGATCTTTTGAACGAGTCGCTGTCACTGATTAAAGCGCAGCTTGCAGCGCATAAGATTAAAATATCACTGGAACTTGGTGAATCGCCCACGGAAGTTATCGGCATACCGTCACAGATGAGCCGCGCTATCACCAATCTTGTAATAAATTCGATGCATGCACTGGACAGTATCAAGAGGGATAATAAAAAAATAATAATCTCTACTGCAAAAGATGAGGAATGCTGTTACATTGAGATCCGGGATAACGGACCGGGTGTCCCCGAGGAATATATCAACCATATCTTCGATCCGTTCTTTACCACCAAGATCGGAACTGAAGGAATGGGATTGGGGCTCGCCATCGCCCAAAATATCATTTCAGGTTTTGGAGGAAGTATTTCTGTTGAAAACCTTAACGAAGGTGTGAAATTTACCATAATTATACCTTTTTCAAATTAGGTAAGGATAGATAATGAGAATATTATTAGTGGATGATGATGAAAGCATCCGGCAGAGTCTTTCAAAATTTGTAACACAGCTCGGCCACAATGTCCTTTTAAGTGAGAACGGAGAGAGGGCTCTGGGGGTACTCGAAAGAGAAGAGGTCCATCTTGTACTCTCTGATATTAAGATGCCTGTCATGGACGGGCACGAGATGCTTGCAGCCATAAAAAAATCGAAAAAGCTGAAAGACCTTGTTGTTGTACTCTTTACCGGGCATGGTGACATAAAGGGCGCTGTTGAAGCGATGAGGCAGGGCGCTTACGATTATCTGCTTAAACCGATAAATGTAAAAGAACTTGCACTGGTTTTGAACCGGATCAACGATTATCTTGCTTTAAAAGAAGAAAACAAAAAACTAACTACTAACTTCGAAGAGCAGTTAGACAAAGAAACAAGCGCTATAAAAAGCGAGCTTCTCGAGCTGAGGAAGGCATATGCAAGGGATGTAGGAATAGGAGAAATCGGAGTTTTTTCCGAAGAGATGAAATCTATATATAAAACATTGAAAAAGTTTCATAAGAATCCGGATATCCCGGTCTTGATAGAAGGGGAAACAGGGACAGGTAAAGAGATAATTGCACGATATATCCACTTTGAGAGAGGTAATGTAACCACTCCTTTTGTAGGTTTGAATTGTGCCGCTATCAGCGCTACCCTGTTCGAAAGTGAATTGTTTGGTTATGAGGCGGGAGCATTTACAGGCGGGCGTCCAAAAGGACAGAAAGGTAAACTAGAGCTTGCTTCCGGCGGTTCGATCCTGCTTGACGAGATTTGTGAAATCCCGACTGAGTATCAGGCAAAACTTCTAAGGGTGCTCCAGGAGAGAGAATATTATCCTGTCGGTAGCCTGAAGAAACAGAAAACAGATGCAAGATTTATCTGTGCAACAAATAAGGATGTCAAGAAGCAAGTTAAAGATGGTACTTTCAGGGAAGACCTGTTCTACAGGCTCAGTGTGGGACATATTGTAGTACCTCCCCTGAGAGAGAGGAATAAAGAGGTTATTCCACTGGCAAATATGTTTTTATCTCAGCTGGCAGCTAATAAAAGGACTACTTTTACAGGCTTCAGCACAGAAGCAGAACAGCTGTTAACGGATTTTCACTGGCCCGGTAATGTCAGACAGTTAAAGAGTACAATCGAGAGGATAGCTTTATTGTGGGATGATACCGAGATCCAGCCTTCTCATCTGGAATTCCTTTTTGAGAAGGGAATTCCGATAATTGA
Source organism: bacterium (assembly GCA_028278455.1). Classification (GTDB taxonomy): domain Bacteria; phylum SM23-31; class SM23-31; order SM23-31; family SM23-31; genus JANQEH01. The sequence goes on along the minus strand of JANQEH010000260.1, from coordinate 15,691 downwards.
AGAGGGCCGTAATAATGGTGATGAACCAGAACGAGAAATACAAATGCCGGCGGATAAATTTGATCTCAATGACTGGACCTACGACATCATCAGGAAAGCACTTGCCAAGAATAATGGCAATAAATCCAAAACGGCGAAATACCTCGGAATATCAAGAAACGAGTTATACACCTACATCAAGAAAATCGATGTATAATGTCAGCCGATTAGTCCTTTCAGGCCGGATAGGACCTACAAATTAACGATTGATTAAAATTCCGCAAAATTGTCCGAACTCTGCTGTTTTACAGACAATCCTGATCTGAATTATCTGTTGCTGCAATCTTTGAAGTCTCGATTTCAGGTTCAAATCCACCTGATATTAGACCTTTTAACAATGGTTTGGCATATTACTTGCAAAAGCGATAGCGTAGCCGGATCATTAACAAAACAATCTTAAGAAATCCTATATGAAATATTTTTTTGAAAATAGAAAAGGAAAATTAAAGGGAATAATTAATGAGTTCAAGTGATTTTAACGAAACAGCTGAACTGATCCAGACTTTCACTATGGAAGGTCAGGAAATGCTTGATGAAGTAGAGCCATATTTTGTGAACATGCAGGAGAGCGCTGAGTCTGGTGAGGTCGTAGATCCTGAAATATTGAACGCCATTTTCAGATTATTCCATACCATGAAAGGTTCTGCGGGTTTCCTTGAGTTGTATAATATGCAGAGTGTAACGCATGAAGCGGAAACTCTTCTTGATCTTTATCGAAAAGGTGATAAAGAACCAAATCCTGAAGATATAAATGTATTGCTTACGTCATGCGATTTCATCAGGACATTGCTTGATAATATAACACAAAACCTGAATGATAAGGGATTTGAAACGGAGACAGAAGACCTCGTCAACAAACTTAAGATCATAAGCAACGGTTCTGTTCAGCAGGCAGCTGCACAGCCTCCAGTTGAGGAACAGGCTCAGGAAAGCGATTCAACAACTGGTGATTCTTCCGCGGATCAGTTTGAGATCGTAATCACGCCTGAAATGGTGCAGCAGTTCATATCAGAAGCTACAGAGATCCTTGATACACTTGAGCAGGACCTGATAGAGATTGAAAGCAATCCCGATAACGAGGAAATGATAGCAACTGCCTTCAGAAAACTCCATACTTTCAAAGGTAACTGCGGAATGCTCGGATATTCTGACCTGGAGCAGTTGAGCCACAGGCTCGAAACTATTCTTGATCTGATGAGAACGGGTAAGATCACAAATATTAAATCCAATATAAAATTAGTTCTGAATGTACATGATATCCTGCAGGAAGGCGTTGACGGCCTGATAAAGGGCGGTTCGGCTGATGTTCCCAAGACCGAGATCATGCTGGAACTTCTTAATGATGTCATTAAAGAGATCGATCCGGGTTTTAAACCTGAAGAATCCAAAACAGTTATAGCTGCTCCGGTCATAGAAGAAAAACCAAAAGAAGAACCTGAAAAGAAAGCGGAAGAAAAGAAACCGGAAGTAAAGAAACAGGAACCATCTAAACCGGCTCCGAAACCTAAAAGTGCAAAACCTGCTGCAATAGTGAAGAAGGATATCAGAGTGGATCTCGACAAGGTAGATAAGTTGGTTGACCTGGTCGGCGAGATATCGCTTGCAGAAAACATGGTGGTTCAAAACCCTGATCTACACGGAATGAAAATGCAGAATTTTGAAAGAGCAGCACATCATCTCAACGGTCTGGTATCGGAATTACAGTATGTTTCAATGTCTCTGCGAATGATCCCGATAGCAGCGACATTCAGAAAAATGATAAGGCTGGTCCATGATCTGTCATATAAATCGGGGAAGAAGGTTACTCTTGAAACAAAAGGAGAGGACACTGAGGTAGACAAGACAGTCGTCGAACAGATCGCAGATCCGCTGGTACATATAGTTAGAAACTCTATTGATCACGGGATCGAACCACCGGATGAGAGAACTGAGCTGGGTAAACCGGAAAACAGTATCCTGCTAATTGAGGCAAAGCACGAAGGTGGAGAAGTCTGGATATCGATTGTCGATGACGGCAGAGGATTGAACAGGGAAAGAATACTGGATAAAGCTATTTCACAGGGATTAATCGAGGGTGATGGTGAAAATCTAACAGATGAAGAAGTCTTTAAATATATTTTTGAGCCTGGTTTTTCAACCGCAAAAAAAATTACTGAAGTCTCAGGGCGAGGCGTTGGAATGGACGTGGTAAAAAGAAATATAGAGAAACTAAAGGGGAATATTGACGTCAAGAGCGAGTTGGGTAGGGGAACTACAATGACTTTGAGAATCCCGTTAACACTTGCTTTGATAGACGGTATGCTCGTCCAGGTCGGAAATACAAGATACATTATACCTCTTCTGGAAATAAAAGAGTCTATTAAACCGGGAGAAAATGATGTAACAGTTACACCAGACGGTAGAGAAATAGTGAAGGTTAGAGGTGAGCTTGTGCCGGTAGCGAGGCTGCACAGGCTGTATAATATCGAACCCATTAATCAAGAACTGCATAAATCGATATTAATACTTTTATCCCATCACGGTAAATCCTTCTGCCTCGCTGTCGATCATGTACTCGGACAGCAGCAGGCTGTGATTAAAGGCCTGTCAGATTACATCGGTGACGTAAGGGGGGCGTCAGGCTGTACTATTCTCGGAGATGGTACTGTTAGCCTAATACTCGATGTAGGTAGTCTATATGAAATGTCTGTTTTATCAAACTAAATCAGGAGTTTGAATATGTCTGAAAAAGCTGGAAATGAAGTCCTTGATGAGCAATTGACAAACGCGAAAGAGGATGTCAGTGTATCTGAGGAAAAATATCTTACCTTTCCTCTTAATAAAGAAGAATTCGGTATTGATATCCAGTGTATCACGGAGATTGTAGGTATTCTCAGTATTACTGAAGTCCCGGATATGGAATATTATATAAAGGGTGTGATCAACCTCAGGGGGAAGATTATACCGGTGATCGATGTCAGAAAGAGATTCAACATGGAAGAAAAGGAATACAACGACAGAACCTGTATTATTGTCGTTAATCTCGATGACCTTGTTGTCGGACTCATTGTCGATACCGTATCGGAGGTTGTAAATATCCCTGTAAACCAAATTGAAAGCTCATCGGTTATAAGTAATGAAGCCGGCGCAAATTATATCAAAGGCATGGGCAAGATCGGCGACAGAGTAATTATCATTCTCGATATCGAGCAGCTTCTCGAAAGAGAAAAGCTCGCTCATATAGGCGGATAATTTTTCAGGATTGACTGGATATCAGGATCCGCAATCCTGATATTTTCGTCCAGATTCTTTTATCTAAAGAAAAAGGTGTATCTCGAATGAAAGTCAACCCCGGAAATAGAAAACATGGATGATATTTTACTCGAAATAAGTGAAAAAGTAAGGGAGATACCGCAGGTATCTCCCAATACGATGAAAATACTGAACCTGATAGCTGATCCGGAATACAGTGTAATGGAGCTTAAGAAGCTGATCGAGCTGGATGTATCTCTGGCAACCAAATGCCTGAAACTGGTGAATTCTGCGGCTTTCGGGTTGAGAACCCCCGTAGAAACTATGGACAGGGCAGTCAGTTATTTAGGCAGTAAGCCTATCATGAACATGATTATCAACTCGGATATGGACAGCGTATTCGATCCGCAATTAGTAGGGTATCAGGCTGAGAACGGCGACCTGTGGGCGCATTCTTTGAGGACTGCTATTGGAGCAAAGCTTTTTGCGGATCTGACTGATAATTATGAGCTGTCTGATCTCGCCTACACTGCCGGTCTTCTTCATGATATAGGAAAGATAATCATCGCCCAGTTTTTAAATGTATCCCCCGAAATCCTGCAGAACAAGTACGAGGTTGGTAAGGAGACGGATTTTCTTGAGGTCGAAACAGAGCTATTAAAGACCGATCACACTGAAGTCGGCCAGATGATGGCTCTAAGATGGGGGTTGCCGGAAGCGCTGCAGATAGTCATCAGGTTTCATCATAAACCTGACAAAGCTCCGCTGAAGTACAGAAAATTGTGTATACTTGTTCATCTTGGTGATCTGTTTGCAGCGCTTGGCGGTTATTCAACTGGTGTTGATTCGCTAGCTTACAGGCTGAATCCCCTTGCAAAACAGTACCTTAAATTCAAGTATTCAGTCCTCGAAAAACTCATCTGCGACATAGATGTAGAATACAGTAAAGCCTATGAACTCATCGCAGACGAAAAACCACAGTAAGAACATACTCTATATAGAATATCCAATTAGTCCAGAAGGCATCAATTATAGATTTAGCCAATTCTGAAACTGGATCTCAGTCATCCTCGCGGAAGCGGGGATCCAGAAATGACTTTGGAATCCGAAAAAAAATCATTATTTTAAATTGTCAATTACTTTATCCTACCGCTATTCATATCTCGAATCAAGGAGCCGCTGGAGAGGCGGGGACTGGGCTTAAGCAGGAAAAATAAATATAACGTCACCATTAATTTCTTGTGGAGAAGATAGTTATGCGCTCTGAGCTTGACGGGATATTTGAACATGTAAAAAGGGAAATAGAGGAATCCGCAAATTGTAAGATATCTGTAATAAGTCTGGCAAAAAAGTATCGTATGAACAGAAAAGATTTGCATTACAGGTTTATACTGACATATGGATTCAGTATACACGAATATCACGATAAATTGAAGTTTGAGTTGTTTCAAATTCTGGTAAAAAGGAAGGTTGCAGGAAAATACCGGACATCGTATGATATCGCAGATGCTCTTGGATTTTCTAACGATTCCGGGTTACAATATTTTCTAAAGAGAATGTGTGGATTAAGTTTTAAACAGTATTTATCTCGCATCGATAACGGATACACAGTGATCCCTAAAAGCGAAATTAGTATTTAAGAACACACCTGAGAACGTCTTTAGAAACACTTTTAAGATTTTTATTAAAACTTAACTTGCTAATCGTTTTTTTTTTTGAATATTCGAGGGTGTTTATATTCTAGGTTATAAGGTCCAAATTAGTCCTATTGATTTTTCGCATGGTTCATAATTTTTCAATTCTACACATCTCTAAGACATTAATAAGATTCGTAATCGGAATTCTATTTATCTTATCAGGATTTATGAAAATTCTGGATCTGATTTCATTTCATGATGCAGTATTGGCATTCGATATATTACCTGAGTTTACAATAAATGCAGTAACCATCTTGATACCTTCAATTGAAATTATCTGTGGTTTCTGCTTAGTTACAAATTTATTTACCTATTGTAACTCTCTTATTTTAGGATTATTAGTTTTGAGTTTTATTATTGTGGTAAGTGTAAGTTTAATAAGGGAATTAGATATTGAGTGTGGGTGTTTTGGATCATTAATGTTGTTAGATAAGCTTTCATATAAGCATTTAGTGCTTGACATTCTACTATTGCTCTCTATTAGTGTGATTATAACTGAATACCCAAAAAACAAATATAATTTTGAAGATGCAAAAACTGTAACTATTATAATCTTTTTTTTGTCTGTATTATTAAATTTAGAATATAAAAATAATAGTTATGAAATTGGGCGTCTGGCAAGAAACATCACTTTTATGAACCCTCACGAGGCATATTCACTAATTCAAAAATCAGATGCTATAGTATTTGATGCACGTAGTATTGTACGATATAATTTTGGACATATTAGTGATGCAAGACCTTTACCTAAATCAGATTTCAAGGAATATTATAGTGAATACCCAAATCTAAAAAAGGATAGAGAGTTAATTGTCTATTGTGATAGTGAGCAATGTGGTGCAGCGCAAGCAGTAGGTGTAAAACTAATTAAAAAAGGCCATACTAAAATTTTCGTAATTAAAGGAGGATATGATAGTTGGAAAACCGAAATGTTGAAATAATGATTAGGAGGTTTATCACAAAGCATATATTGAAAATTGTTATTTTCGTTTTGTTGTTATTTATATTGAACGAAAATTTTGAGTATGGTAAAATGAGAGATTACGAAAACAACTTGATAAATCTTAATAAAAATTTAAAGCAACAAAATATATTATTATTAGAAATGCTGTCGATTTTTCAGTCATCTGTAAAATACTTCAACAAAAGTTTAGCTGGATTTGAAGAAGAGCTTCATCAAGATCTCGATATTAAATTTGCTTTTTATATTGAACCTAAAGAAAATAAAACAGAACTATTAAAATGTGAAAGAATTTATAATTCTATATTGAAAAAAAGCAATAGTAATTATAAAATAAACTTTCTAACAAATTACATAACAAATTCGGATTCAAAAGTCTTACATAATTTATTTCGAAATGAAACACCAGTATTCCTCGTATTGAATGATAAGAACTCTATTATCCAGGCATTACCATTAAATTCTATTAAAAATGAAGAAGAAATTGAAGTATGCCTCATTTATTCATGGCGTACTTAGATCAATTAAAGCCCCTTTGAGTAAAAGACAAACAAGAATTCAAACTAAAAGGAGTCAAAAATGAAGAAATTCAAAAATATTTTCGTTATATGTATGGTTTTCTTGGTAGTATTAATGTTGTCAAATATTGGTAATATTATGGCTGGATACCCTGAGGATTGTGACGGGATACTAGATAAAGGAGAGTGTAAAAATGTATGTGGTGGAGGGTATTGTCATGAAATTTCCGGTTATTTACTTGCCTGTCAAACATATGATATTCCCCACTAGTTGTAAGAAATAACTACATCAAAGGGGCTTTTTTATTTACAAGATACGATATTCTTTTTCTAATTCGAACTTTTGACAAAAAATTTTAAAAAGAGTATTAGAAAATACAGAAAACACATTACTGGGAGACTAATGAGACTAATATATTTATTTATCACCGCGAGCTTGTTATTCTGCAATTCATGCAGTAACGATTCTCAAACTGAAAATCAAAAATCTAAAATAATAAACAACAATGAACTTGATTCAACGGTAAACTTTGAACTTAAATTCTGTAGAAAGCTTGGTGAATTAGAGGATAAAGATCCCAATTTGCATTTTTTTGAAATAACAGACATAACAAAAGATATTAGCGGGAATATATATATAATAGATATGGGAAACAGTAAAATTAAAAAATTCGATAGAGATGAAAACCTTTTGATGATGTTTGGAAATAAAGGACAAGGTCCTGGTGAATTTATTGCTCCTATGTCAATTGATATAGATGATCAAGGGAATATTTGGATAGCAGACCAAATTGGCGTAATTCAAAAATTCTCGATGGATGGTGATTTTATTTCTTCTTTTAGAATACCAGTTCGTATATCATTCTATGTCCATTTCCTCAATAATGGTTTGTATGCGTATAGAACCAGACACATGGAAGGTGAGGCAAGAGGATTCGGTGAACTAACTCCGTTGATTAAGATTTATAATCAGGAAAATAATAAAATTGTTGAGTTCGGTAAACCCGAAAAATATAGCAATGATTTAGAGACGTTCGATGGAAATCATTACTACTCTGATGTAGATAAAGATAATAATTTCTATCTCTCATTTGCATCACAGAATCGAATAGAGAAATATTCACAAGATGGGATGTTGCTGTTAAAGTTTGATAGAAAACTCAATTATGATGTCTTACCACCTAAAATGGACGGGAAGAATGGAATGTTAATTCAACGCCCTACCCTGGTTTCAGCTGGCATTCAAGTCGACTCAGAGGATCGTATTTGGGTTTTAACCTATACAAAACAGCCGTCTAGCTCAGGTGTAGGTAGTCTTGATAATATAAAAAAATATAAGAATGAGTTATCTAATGCTGAAAATATTCAAAAACTTGAGGTGTTTGATTCACTCGGTAATTTAATTGGAGAAATTCCAATAGTCCAAAATATTAAGCATTTTAAAATTTTTGGAGACAATATTTATTTTATTTGCAGTGACAATTTTACCATACTCGAATACGAAATTATTAAAAGTTAAGTTACCTGATTTTGAAATAAATCTAATTGCTAGACTATTTTATTATCCTTTAATCTCCCCATTTATCCGGTTGATTATTTCTGTTTTTTAGAGTAAATTATATGTTTCGAAAATATTAACCGGATAATTCAATGAAACTCTTGAAATTACTGACTATCACAATTCTGATCCTGATTGTAAGAGTTATACCTGTCATTGCCCAGACTGCACCTGAAGATACTACTGATTCAAATATTGACTGGAAGAAAAGTCTGAGACTGAGGCTCCAGCTCAACCAGATATATTTTGAAAACTGGACAAAGGGAGGCGAAAATACTTTCAATTGGCTTCTGAATGTGGATAACACCTTTACCCGGACCGGGAACAACATCAAATGGGATACTATTTCAAGGTTGAGATACGGTACATCAAAAGTAGGCGACGGTATTTCAAAGATCACTGATAATGAACTCGATATGAGATCGGATGTTGTTTTCGAGCAGAGAAAATACGTAAACATTTTTCTCGGCGCTTCACTAAAAACACAGGTTACTACAGGATATATTTACAGCGGGAACGATAAAGAGGCGCGTTCTTCCTTTATTGATCCAATGTACCTTACTCAGAAACTCGGACTTGATTTTAATTTTGTGAATGAGCTTAAGCTCAGGCTAAGTCTTGACCTCGGTGAGAAAATTGCCGATGAGTACGCTGCTTTTCATGGTGTCGATGATACCGGAACTGATAAAAAGGAGAAGATCAAGGTTACGAAAGGCCTGGGATTGTGGAGCCAATATAAACGGTCTTTCAGGGAGAAGGTGAACCTTGATACAGTCCTGGATGTTACTTATGATCTCGAAATGATCTCTCATACCATTCTCGACTGGAGAACAGCGATAGACTTCAAAGTCATTAAGAGCATCAGCCTGAGTGTGGATGCAATTTACAGGTATGACAAGACTCAGTCAAAACAGGGTCAATTGAAGCAGAATACGGGTATAGCGATTATTTATGACCTTCTCGGCAGTGAGTAGGATAGCTCTGACATACAAAGTTGTTTAATAACGAACAAATGGACTTTCTTGCCATCCTGAACCTGTATCAGTATCCCATCATCTAGCTTTGTTGAACCGGATTTTAGTTAAACTGGAATTACTAGTCGTGTTCCGATTTTCATTTGAATTAGTATGCGGTACTTCAGACCCTGAACCATATTCAGGATGATAATACTTCATGTTTATATAGAAAAAGTAAGCCAGGGTTGGAGTCTGCCAGGGTATTAATTGAGATTGTTTTATGACCTGAATAACCTTGATCTTTTCAATCCCCATTGTTCAAAAGGCGGAGGGAATTGAAGATCACAAGGAGGGAAGCACCCATATCGGCGGCAATAGCCATCCAGAGGCTTGCATAACCGCCAACTGCAAGTATCACGAAAAGTAATTTAAGACCAAGAGCGAAGAATATATTTTGTTTTATTATCCCAAGTGTTTTCCGGGAATGATTTATCAGCCATGGAAGCCTCTCGATGTTGTCGGACATTAGAGTAATATCCGCAGTCTCGATAGCCGAATCGCTTCCGATCCCTCCCATAGCTATCCCTATCGAAGCAGATGCCATTGCAGGAGCATCGTTTATCCCGTCTCCGATCATAGCCGTTTCACCGCTGCTGTTCTGTAATTCCCCGACTGCTGCGGCTTTTTCTTCCGGGAATAATCCTGATTGGTAATCATCAATCCCTGTTGCTTCGGCAACTGCAGATGCTGTTTTTTGGTTATCCCCAGTAAGCATCACGACCTTTCCGATACCTGATTTTTTGAGTTCCATAACAGTACCGGAAGCATTGCTCCTGACTTCATCAGATATACCGATTATAGCACAAATATGGTCCTTTTCGCATAATGCAAGGGGGGTTATACCCCGGTTTTCCATACCTTCGATTTTCTCATAATACCCGGTCGAATCGAGTCCGTTTTCCTTCATCAGCCTTGTGTTTCCAATACATATTCTTTTCCCATTCAATGAACCCTCTGCACCCATACCCATCTTCAGCTTGAACTCTTCTGCAGGGGTGAACTCTATCTTTTTATTCCTCGTATATTCCACTATCGACCGCGCGACCGGATGTGAAGAATGAATCTCGAGAGCTGAAGCGGATTTAAGTATCTGTTCTTCGGAATGGTCATTCATTGCTATTATCTCCCGTACAGCCGGCCTGCCGTATGTCAAAGTTCCGGTTTTATCGAAAGCAACAGCCTTCAACCGGCTTAGTGTCTCGAGAAATATACCCCCTTTAATGATTATGCCGTTACGGGATGCTGATGTTAAACCGGCAATAATACTTACAGGCGTTGAGATCACTAAGGCGCAGGGGCATCCGATTACGAGGATGACCAATGCCTGGTAAAACCACTCCAGCCATCTTCCGTCAAGCAATACTGGTGGAGCTGTGGCTATTATTAGCGCCAGGAAGATCATTGCAGGTGTATAGTAGGCGGCAAACCTGTCTATCCACTGCTCAGATCTGGCTCTTTTAGACCGGGCCTTTTCAACCAATTCGATGATCCTCGAGAGTGTGGTGTCATCGACTTTCTTTGAAGATTTTACTTCAATCATACCCTCTTCATTTAGAGTACCGGCGTAAACTTCATCACCTGTTGTTCTGTGTACCGGGATAGATTCTCCCGTTATGGCGGCCTGATTGATATAAGAACCACCATTAACTATCTTACCGTCGAGAGGAATTTTTTCTCCGGGACTGATGATAAGGATGGATCCCGTTTCAATTTCTTCAACGGGCAGTTCATCGATCTCTCCGGTTTCAATATTTTTGACTTTAGCTGTAAGGGGCTTCAGACCGATAAGAGTCTTTATAGCGTTTCGAGCTTTCTGAATGCTCCAGGATTCGAGCAGGAGTGCCAGTGAAAAGAGCATCACGACAAATGCAGCTTCAAACCATTCACCGATTATAAAAGCTCCGGTGACCGCGATCGTCATCAAAAGATTCATATCCGGGCGGAGATTCTTAAGAGAAAACCAGGCTTTAGGATATATATACCTTCCGCCTACCAATGCTGAAAGAACATAAAACGACCTGATTATGTACTCAGTCTGACCAGGAACTTTGTTGAAACTTCCGGTGAATGCTTGAAGAAGATCCGTTGAAAAATAATGAACAGTGAATCCGGTAATAAAAAAGAGCGCGCTGATCGAGAAATACAAGTTTCTTTTATTGCAGATCCATGGCATTTCGGGATTTTCGAATTTCTCGTTTCCGGTTTTCCCGTTTTCAAGGAGCACAGCTTTCAAACCTGTACCTGAAATTATTCCGACAATCTGCTCACCTGTCATTCCGGTTTCAGGATTAAATTCTATGGTCAGTCTGTTCTCAAGTAGATCGAAATCGAGAAACTCTTCCCTGCCTACCACCGGTACCAGGGCCTTTTTCAGGATGGCAACCTCTTCGCTGCAATCCAATTCATTTATTTTAAATGTCAGTTTCTTCATATTCAGCAAAGATAATTAAAGAAAATCAGTACACCATAATCAACCGGGAAAGAATTTTCAGGCGAAATATGTGGATTCTTCCGGTGATTTTATAAATATCAGTAGACCAACGTTCTTTTTCGGCAGTTTAATATAAAACAAATAATGATCCAATAAGATTTCAAAAAAAACTCACATAATGCTTAGCTATGTGAGATAGGAGAATATTCGACTATCATGCTATAAAAAAACAGTAGTTATTTTGTCACTGATAGCGACATTTACAACCGTGCAAAATCTTGCCTATGCATAATTTTACATTTTTTGTGACCTGGGTCACATTTGTTGGATGATTTGAACCTGTTTTGAGGCTGACAATCAAGGTGCGACCGATACAATATGTTTGTGGCATTCATTTTGCACATACTTGGAGCCGGAAATGCATGGGAAAAGATCGGTATATGACTATCAGGAAAAACTGGCTAAACGAACTCAAAACATCGGGAATAATTACTTTTTTTCTTGATTTTGTAAGTTTAATTCCATACACTTCCGGACTGATTTCCAAAAATATCTATTTCTGCGTCTACAGTTAGGGCTTTTTTTATTCAACAAATATATGGATTTGAATCGAATATTAATGTCTACTATATTCAGGCTTTCGGTAAAGATCACTAACCAATCCACAATATCTTAATAGGAGGTATGTATGAGGAATGTTACTTCGTTACTTCTTGTTGTTTGCCTCGTTCTTCTGTCATCGATGGCGCTCGCTCAAAGCGGTGCTACGATCAAAGGCGTGGTAAGCGATGAGAATGGTGACCCGATGCAGGGTGCTAATGTATACGTGAAGGGCACGGACATTGGCGCTTTATCTGACATTGGTGCAGCCACCGACACCGAAGGTAACTACGAGTTTGTAGTACCCGCTCGTTATGCCAACGGTCAGGAAGTTCAGCTGTACTGTTCATATGTCAGTTACAAGCAGATGGAAGTCACCGTAACCTTAAGAACCGGTACAATCACACAGAACTTCGCAATGGAGCTCGATGTGTTGAACCTCGATGAAGTTATCGTGACCGGTGTAATTGGTGCAACACCTAAGAAAAAGCTTACCTTTACGGTTGAGAAAGTCAACAAAGACATTCTTGACCTTGCCCCGGCAACCAACATGGGAGCTGCCATGGCAGGTAAAGTTTCTGCTGTCAAGGTGAGTACAAATAGTGGTGCACCTGGATCGGATTCTTATATCCGTATGCGAGGTGCCGGCAGTATCTCTGGCGGTGACCCCGGTACAGGTACAAGAGCTACTGAAGGAAGCGGTCCGTTGATTATTGTCGACGGTGTTATCCTCAGTGAAGACCTGCAGGACCTCGATGCTCTCGATATCGAAAGTATTGAAATGGTCAAGGGTGCTGCTGCAGCATCTCTGTACGGTTCAAGAGCAGCAAACGGTGTTATCCAGATCACTACCAAGAGAGGAAATGACATCGGTTTGAACACTACAAGGATCACATTCAGGAACGAGTATGGTTTCAGCGCTCTTCCTCCGTATGACAATCCTCTGTCGATGTCACATGAGTTCAAGACTTCAGGCACAGGAAACGATATACAGTGGGCAGATACCGAAGGAAACGCCCTCGGTTTTGAAGGCGATGCCAACGAAACTCTCGATCCAATTCTCGAAGCTTCAAGCATTTGGTCCAACTACTGGGAAGCCCGCGGCGGTAAGCACAGAGGCGGTTTTGACCGTGGTATTGACTGGTATCAGCATTCAAGTTCTGAGCCCTGGTCAGATGATTCCTATTCAAGCTCGATCGCCTTTCAGGACAATAAGTACTTTATGGAACTGCACAATCCGGTCGATGAATTCTTTAATCCGGGATCATTCTTCTTTAATTCACTGGCAGTCGGCCAGAACCTCGGTAAAACAAACTGGCGTGCATCTTTCTCAAATCACAAGAACTCAGGTATCGTAACCGATATCGAAGGTTATAACCGTAGAAATGCAAGATTCAACCTGGATCACCAGGTACGTGAAGGTCTGCATTTCGACATGAGCGGTTACTACATGTATTCGAAGATTAGACAGCATGCTACAGGTCTGTTCGGCCTTATGTTCATGGCCCCTGATGCAGATCTTAATGAGCCGAACTTTGATGGTACTCCTTATCACATCAATGCAGACAGAGGCTCACAGGAAGATAACCCGATTTACGGAATTCATAACCAGGAAGACTGGAACGAGCGTCAGCGTATTATGGGTAGTTTCAACATGAGATACAACCCGTACAGCTGGTTCAACCTCGAAGGTAACTTCAGTTATGACAGATCCGATCGCTATGAAACTGACTACACACCGATAGGATACAAGACTTATGATAATCCCGATCCCGGTGGAGATGGTTACTATAATAAACAGAGCTGGGTAGATCAGGCGATCAACTCCAGTATTACAGGTAATGTTACCTATTCCTTTATGGACTTCAACACAAGGTGGAGATTCCGTTATCTATATGAAACAACCAAATACGACAGATTCCGCGCCTATGGAAGCACTCTGACAGTGCGTGACGTACGCGACCTCGATAATGTCGGCGGTACAGTTTCAGCTAACTCCACATCAGAAGAAGTAGTATCAAACGGTTTCTTCTTCATCACAAGCTGGGATTACAAAGACAAGTACATCGCAGACTTCTTAATGCGCTGGGATGGAAGCTCTCTGTTCGGTCCCGATGAAAGATGGAACAATTATTTCCGTGCTTCCGCAGCATGGCGTCTTACCCAGGAATCATGGTTCGACTTCAGTGATAACATCAACGAATTCAAACTGCGTTACTCACTGGGTACTGCAGGTAACCGTCCCGCTTTCTGGGCACAGTATGAAACCTACAGCGTAAGTTCCGGTAGTGTTTCCAAGGGTAACCTTGGTAACAAGGCACTCAAACCTGAGCTCGCAACAGAGCAGGAAATCGGTCTTGAAATTTCTCTGTATGACAGGCTGGGCCTTGAATTGACCTATGCGGCAACAGAGATTAAAGACCAGATCCTCAGAGTTCCGCTTCCGGGATTCTACGGTTTTGCAAACCAGTATCAGAACGCTGGAACAATGGAAAACAAAACCTGGGAAGGCAGCATTAACTACCAGATTTATTCTTCACGTGATTTCAGCTGGCACTCAAGACTCGTAATGGACCGCACACGTCAGGAAATTACAGAGTTTAACATGCCTCCTTACCGTACAGGTTACGAAAATGCATTCTATGTACGTGAAGGTGAACATTACGGAACAATGTATGGTGTTCACTGGGCACAAAGCATTGATGAACTTAGTACACTTGCCCAGGCTAACGCCGAATTATTCCAGGTCAACGATGTAGGACATGTTGTATATGTCGGTAACTACAACTGGACTGACGGAATTTCAAAAGACCTCTGGGGACGTTCCTCAGGTGATACATATAATAACGGTACAACTGACGTTACGATTCTTCCGACTATTGATAACGGACTCGATTCTGATGATGAAAATTATGAATCTGAATCTTATGACTGGGGTATGCCGATCAAGATGTATGATGAGAACGACAACTCCTTCTACAGACTCGGTAGAGCAACACCTGATTTCAACTGGGCATTCTCAAATGACCTTCGTTGGAAAGGTATCCAGTTCTATGTACTCTTTGACGCTGCTATCGGCGGTATGGTCTACAACGAAACAAGACAGTGGGCCCAGAGAGAGAACAGACACAATGTATCCGATTCATATGGTATTCCCGACACACATAAGAAACCTTATCTGTACTGGGAAACACTGTATGATACAAACGCAACCGGCGGTTTCTTTGCTGAAGAAGCATCTTATGTGAAACTTCGTGAGATCACAATAAGATACACATTCAGAAGAAATCAGCTTGTCGATGCGCTTGGTGATACGTTCGGTGGATGGTTGAATAGAGTATCGATCGGTGCCATCGGTAGAAACCTGATGACATGGACCGATTATACAGGATTTGATCCTGAAGTATCAGGCGGAACCGTCTTTGCAGTGGATGATTTCCATTATCCGAACAACAGACAGGTTACTGCGTTTATCGAGATCGAATTCTAATTCTTCTTTCAATTAGAGGAATATTTATAATAATATATACGGAGGTTCTATATGAACAGTAAACTGAAACTATTAACAGCGTTCCTTGTTCTCGCTGCGTTTGCCATTGGCGGTTGTACGACCGACATGGACATCCGTAACGACAACAAC
>JANQEH010000185.1 GCA_028278455.1 bacterium | reverse complement strand
TGACTGACTTGAATCAGACACCTGTTTTGATCCGCTTGATACCTGTTCAACAGCAGAGGCAACGTTATTCAATATATTGTTAAGGTTTTCCACGGTTGTGTTAAGTGCATTTTTCATTTTCGCATGGTCGCCTTTATAGTCGCCTTTAACAGATACAGTCAGGTCTCCTTCAGATACTTTCTCAAGGCATTCCATTGATTCGTTTACGGGCTCAAGAATATTATCCACAAGACTGTTTACGCCCTCCACAAGGTTTTTATAATCGCCTTCGGCGTTTCCGACATCTGCTCGTGCTTTCAAATTTCCGCTGTTGATCTCGGTAGCAGTCCGGTTGACTTCATCAACAACTCTTTTTACATCTGTAATATTAATTACATATTCTATTGCGCCGACTATATTGCCTGAAGTATCTTTCAGAGGCGCACCAGTATATTGTATTGGCATATTCAAGCCATCGGGATCAGCAACTGTTTCACCGGTATATGTCCCATCTTTATCCATAGCCTGACACAATCTACATTCGCTTGTCTGACAGTGCGGTGTTTTAAAGAAAGAATAGCACTTCTTTCCTTTGATTTGTTCCCATGGCTGGCCGAGCAGGTTAATTCCGGCTTTGTTGAGAAATGTAATATTAAACTCTCTGTCAACTGACATTAATACTGTGGGTACCAGATCCGGGATTGTTGCCATCATTTTCTGGTTTTCTGCTTCTTCTTTTCTTTTTTTGCTAAAGAGTTTCATTGTTGGCTCCTTATCTCTTTATTTAAAGTTTAAAATTTTTCGATTTTACTGCTCTAATTCTATCATTTGTTCTAATAACTCGCCAAAAAGCAGCTTTTGGGTATCAAGGATAATCACGACTTTTTCAGAGACCTTACCGAAGGCTTTTACATATTGGCTTTCATCGTTGCCCGTTATCGTTGATGGGGGTTCTATGTCACTATTAGCAATGTCAAGCACTTCCGATACGTTGTCTACAATCAATCCTACATCAAGGTCGTTGATCTGTACAACTATAATAGTAGTTCTCTCGTCATATTCCCTCTCCTGCATACCAAACTTCAACCGGATATCCATAACGGGAATGATCTTGCCTCTGAGGTTAATCACACCCTTGACGTAGTGAGGCATTTCAGGGACATCAGTGATTTTCTGTATCCCAATGATCTCTCTGACGCTTCTAATCTCAATGCCGAATTCCTCCTTTCCCAGAGGAAAGGTGAGATACTTACCCTCCTGGCTGTCTTCATCAGATATTATCTGATTTTCGATTACTTCGGTTTCTTCCATTTGAACTCTCCTGAATTAATGTTTATGTTCTTAATTTTTTTTACTTGAATTGAGCTTACCTATTTTTTCGATTACAACCGGCAGCTGTTCAAATTCTGTTGATTTACAGAAGAAATGTTCTGCGCCGAACATATAGCATTTTTCCTTAAATGCATTCAAAGGATAGTTGGTAAACATTATGACTATAGGAGGATTCTCATTCTGCTTGATCTTTCTCAATGTGTTTATCCCGCCTCCGGGCATTTCAATATCAAGAATAACTATATCGGGATGGTCACTATTTACAGATTCAATTGTTTCCTGACAGTCTGCGCTTTCCCCTGAAATGATAATACCCGGAGTATCTTTCAAAAGCATCTTCACTCTTTCTCTCAGTATCTCAGAATCATCGGCAATATGAACTTTCATTCTCATCACTCCTTTAAAAGAATTCATTAATTACACCTAAATATAAAGTGATCAAAGAATTAATAAAATAGGTCAAAGACTGATTATGTTATAAGACAAATACCTATGCTGTATAGGAATTAGTCCTATTAGTATGTTATATGTTTATCAGGATTAGAAACCGGAAAAGTTTTGCAGTCGTTTTATTAGAGTATTCAGAATGTTATGATTTACTTCACAAGGTTACACTTAACAGCATACAGGGTTAATTCAGCATTCGTTTTCATATTCATTTTTTCAAGGATATTTGCGCGGTAGGTGCTTATGGTTTTGACGCTTAAAGAAAGGTCTTCCCCTATCTCTTTAACTGTCTTACCGCTTGCAATAAGACATAAAACCTGAAATTCACGGTCGGATAAAGATTCATGAGGCGCTTTCTCTGAAAAACGGTCCATATCGAAGGCGAGTTTTTCTGCAATTGCCAGGCTGATGTATTTACCGCCCTGTGATATTTTAATCAACGCATCAATAAGCTCATCAGGTGCAGAATCTTTGTTCAGATATCCGGAAGCTCCAGCCTTGAATGCCCTAACTGCAAACTGCTCCTCAGGGTACATACTCAGAATAAGCACACGAATATCTTTAAAGGTTTTTCTTAATTCCGCAAGTACATCCAATCCATCCCGTCCAGGCATAGAAATATCAAGGAGGATAATATCATACTCATTCTCGTAACACAGATTCAGCGCTTCCTGGCCGCTGGAAGCTTCGCCGGTAACTTTGAACTCAGAGTTCTTTTCTATTATTTCTTTTAATCCTTTACGGACAATCTTATGATCATCTGCCAGCAGGACTTTGTTCATTTCTTACTCCTTTTTAAAGGTCCAAAAAATGTTACCGTTGTACCTTTGCCTTTATCTCCCTTTATAAGAACTGCCCCCCCTGTAGAAATTGCTCGTTCACGCATACCGATTAGTCCGAGAGAATTCAGGCTGTTCGCCTCCTTGTCTGTAATGCCTTTTCCATTATCGGAAATTTCTAGAAAAATTCTGTCTCTTGCTTCCCTGACTACAATATCGATTTTATCTGCTTTCGAATGTCTTGCTATATTTGTCAGGGATTCCTGAATTATTCTAAAAAGTGTTGTGGAATACGATAGATCATAGTTTAAATCATCAATTTCGGATTGAAAAGTGAATGCTATACCTGTTCGTTTTCTAAATTGTTCCAATTCATGCTCAGTAGCGGCTGTCAAACCAAGGACATCGAGCATTCTTGGCCTTAATTCTGCTGATATTCTTTGTACTGATGCAATTGTATCGTTAACTAATGAAATCATTGATTCCAGTTTTACAAATACATCCGGATCGGCCTTGCTGAGGTGATCACTGGATTTCAACATTGAAATGTCAATTTTCAATGCTGTAAGAGACTGCCCGAGTTCATCATGAATTTCTCTTGCGATATGAGTTCTCTCATTTTCCCGTATTGTCTGCAGATGGTCTGAGAGTTTCAATAGTTCTTTACGGGATTTGATAACCGAGTCTTCTGCTATTTTTCTTTCTGTGATATCCCTGTTGCTCGCTCTATTGCCCAGCCATTCTCCTTCTGAATTATATACTGGTTGACAGACATGGTTGATCCACTTTGTTTCACCATCTTTTGTAATTATTCTGTAATCAAGCTGCGCTGCATCAGTACCACCCAACCTTCTGTGATCAACAACCTTTTCTTTATCTTCAGTGTGAACGATAGTATCAAGAATCTCAGGATTTCTCGTTAATTCATCACTGCTATAACCGGTAATCCTTTCACATGAGGGAGAGATATAAACAAGATTGCCGTCAGTTCCTCGCCAATATTCCCAATCGAATGTAAAATCAGCCATTGTCCTGAACCGCTCTTCACTCTCGACAATCTTTTCCTCGGCCTTCTTTCTTTCAGTAATATCCAGTATTAAGCCCTGTGCACCGATAATTCTGTTATTTTCAAATCTGGGAGCGCTGATAGATTGTACCTGGCTGTAACCTTTTGTAATATGCTTCAGCCTGAATTCATGAATAAGGTTCTTGCCTGATACTATAGTGTTATAATCACTGATAACCTGCTCAAGATCTTCGTGGTATATAAAATCAGTATAAGGTCTGCCTATCATTTCTTCAGGCTTCATCCCCAATATTTTTATCGAGGCCTGATTTACAAATGTCACTATTCCCTTATCATCAAGAATATAGAAAAGTTCACTTATCCTCTCAACCAACTCTCTATAACGGTTCTCACTCTCTTTTAGTGCTTCTTCTGCTTTCTTCCTGTCCGTAATATCTTCAAATATTGTTGCGAAATAGTATTTCCTTGGACTTTGGACAGTTATCGAATACCATCTGTTAAGTTCTTTCGAATATTGATCGAATTCAACTTCCAATTTAGATACCGCAGTCTTTCCGTAAATATTTATCCAGTCAAATTCGGCATTTTCTATTCCGGGCAGCACTTCGGTAACCCTTTTTCCGATTATATCTTTTCTTTTAAGTCCGGTCAGCCTTTCAAATGCATCATTGATTTCAAGAAAAACATAATCAACGGGCTCATTGTTATTATTTAGGATAATCTTATGAAGTGCATAGCCGTTCAGCATGTTTTTAATAAGTTTCTTATATTTTAATTCACTGCTTTTCAGGGCTTTCTCAGCTTTTACTTTTTCAGTTACATCAAAGGCTACTCCAAAGACATGACTTACATTTTTCTCTCCATCGAAAACTGGTTGTAGATTTATATCCAGCCACATATTGTTGAATTTATGTGTGTATGTAGTCTCCTTCCCGGAAAAAGTCTGTTTATGCATTAAAAACGGTACGTAATTCTCGTCGGTTTTACCAAAATACTCCATCAATGTCATACCTTTTGTCTGGTCGGGATGAAGACCGAATTTTCTTAACAAAATGCCCTGTGACATTGTTATCCTCAGATCTTTATCCACTATCCAGACCAGTCCGGGAATCTTTGATACAGCAAGCTTGAATCTTTCTTCGCTTCTGTGCAGAGCGTCTTCTATAAGCTTTCTGTCGGTAATATCAATTCCGAATGAGAAAGTAGAAAGATTCATATCAGGTCTATCAATCTTCACATTACGCCATGAAATATATTTTTCCATGCCTGATTTGGTGAGGATGGGATTTTCGAATACCTTAGGGAGTCTGCCGCCATGGATATATTTATCAAACACCCTCCAGACTTTTTTGTATTTTTCTTTGGGTACAATTCTTTCAAACCAGTTGATTTTTTCAAGTTCTTTTTTTGAATACCCTGTTATCTTTCTTGCCGCTTCATTATACAGACTGACATTACCGGATCTATCCAATCCTATTACCATTACGTTTGCTGATTCAATCAGGGTATTGATAAAGTCATTTGCTTCCCTCAGATCATTCTCGGCCTTGATATGCTGGTTTACCTGCTTCCTCAATGCTCTGTTTGCTGCTGAAAGCTCCTCAGTCCTTTTTGTTACTTTGGATTCCAAATCCCTGTTCATCTTCTGCAGAGCTTCTTCGGCTTCTCTTTCCCTGGTAATATCAGATGCGATAGCTTCGACAATAACTTCTCCTTCAGAATCATAGATGTTAATTATCTTGTCTCGCAGCCAGTGCCAGTGTCCATTTGTATCTTTTATCCGATAAACGAATTCGCTGTTTTTTAGTGAGTCAATATCAGAATAAGCTTCGTCTATTTTTCTGATATCTTCCTCATGAATAGAATCATGCCATATCCGGGGATTCTTATCAATTTCATTCGGCTCGAAACCGAGAAGCTCTTCAACTCTCGAAGACCAGAAAATTCCGCCTCTTTTATTAGAATAAATGTGAAGTATATCAGGAGAGTTTTCCACCAGTCGTTCGTATTTTTCCAGGTTGATCCGGGAATTTATTTCTGCCTCTTTCTGAGGCGTGATATCCAGTAAAGTTGTTATAAAGCATTGTTCGCCGTTATAATTGATCAATAAGGATGATATCTGGCAATGACATATCATACCTAAATTAAACTGTATCAGAGTTTCAAACTTGTCAATCCTTCCATCTTTCTTCAGACGTTCATAAAAGATTTTTTTATCATTGTCGTTTACCCATGACTGCAGATCATCAAGCGTCTTTCCTATAACCTCATCTCTGCTATACCCGGATTCTTTTAAGATCGCATCGTTAACATCCAGCATCATTGAATCTTTCAGACGTATTATGGACATCCCGATAGGATTTTTTCTAAATATCTTATATAAATCTGTCTCTTCATATAACGGATTTCTGATCAGATCATTGTACTTTGATTCGATCTTTTCAAGTTTACTAATACGCAGTTCAAGTTCTTTGTAGGTAGGCCTTCCCATAGTTCTCCTTTAGAAATTGTACTGAAAGAAGCAAAACATCCGGAGTTTTTGATGTTTTGGAGTCAGTTTTTCGGGATCTGCTGCGAAATAAGATATAATAAATGTTACTGAAATATATGTTGCAAAAAACGTACAATATAAACACTATTGATACAAAGTCAATGGAATATTATAGAGATAGGGATGATTTACTCTTAAACTTATACCATTAATCTCAATTTTGATAAAGGATGGACAGTGTTGAAAGAATTAATGGTTAATGCAATGAGATTTTTCAGATCAGTTCACAGCCTTTTAGGCCAGACAGGTTCTGAGATTTTCAATATTTTGGGTTGTACAACATTTACGTAATCTCCCATCGACATTCTTATAGCATCAGTATGAGTTCCGGCATTAAATATGATTTCATCTTTGTCTACAATGCTTTTAGCAATGTACACCGGGACTTCATATAGATTTCCGAAAGGGCACATAGCGCCGGTATCACAATCTTCGAAAAGCGGTTTGAAATTGCTTTCTGATGCCAACTGGATATTCTTCTTTCCTAGAGTCTTTTGCAGCTCTTCAAAATTGATCTTGTAATTAGCAGGGAGTATAACCATAGATAGATCACCGTTATCTTTGACCATCACACTTTTTGCTAAAACATTGCCTGAGACGTGTAATGCAGCTGCTATCTCCTGGGAAGTATAGGCCCTGGAGTGAGACTGCATCACATATTTGATCTCTTTTTCATCCAGGAGCTTTCTGAGTTTTTTACAGACCGCCATCATTCCTCCTTTTTGGAAATTAGTTAATGAGTTTTTCTGAAACAAAAGTCTGGAAATATTAAAACATCTGTAAATTATGTTCGGATATCTTGCAGTTAGAATAATTCGGTTATAAATAAGGAAGTGCAGTCTTCAAAATCAGAAAGATAAGGAACCGGTAAAAGGGTATGCTGATCCTGTGAACGGTAGAAGGTGTTTTCAAATAAATACTTCTTTATTTCTCCTTTTGTTATTCATTGTTCTTATTATACGGTTCAAAACCTGGGATCGTTCACTCTATCCCGGGACAATTCATTGTTTTATTCTTCCGCACCCTTAAGCAATTTGTTCAAGATTGCAGTTGCAGACTCATTGTCATAAATAAACTTTTGCGATTTTAAATATTCACCGAATGCATAATCTGAACCGAGAATATGATTCTTATACCATTCCCATAAAATGTTCGCCATTTTCTTGATCAACTCGGACGTAGCTCCATGGCTTTTATATTCGTCATAGAAATTATCTATAGTTTTAATAAATTTTGCGTGCTCTTTTCTATGTGAAGCATATCCGGGATATTCATGCTTTCTCATGAAATTCTCCTCGGTTCCAAAATGTGCTTTTGTATAGTTCTGGAGAAATTTCATCAATTTACCGGCTTCATCTATTTTCTTCGCTTTAATTATAGAATCCAGTAACGTGTTTATTAATTCAAGCAGCTTCTGATGCTGGATGTCGATCCACGGTATACCGATAGAGTATTTGTCATCCCATTCATAGATGTATTTTTTGCCCTTATCGAATTTAGATTCAGGATTGTTTATCATCTTCTTAATATCATG
This sequence comes from bacterium, assembly GCA_028278455.1. Classification (GTDB taxonomy): domain Bacteria; phylum SM23-31; class SM23-31; order SM23-31; family SM23-31; genus JANQEH01. The sequence continues at coordinate 14,343 of JANQEH010000185.1, read as the reverse complement.
CCCGCAATAAGGACAGCTTCTGAATGGTCCGTATTCTCCCTCTACCGGCGGATTGATAACACCGAAACCAACATCAAGGTTAGTATTTTCCCAGTACTTTATAAAACTCTCTAATCCTGGACAACAGAAATTTATATCATATTCCATAATTGATCCGGTAGACTGATATATTAAACTTAATTTTATGTGTTCATAAATTTAACATTCTTTATTCACAAATTAATAGTGAAATGAATACAAAGGATTTATTCAATTCTAAATATAAACAATTCAGTTAAGTATCTTATTTATACATTCCGATAATTGACCTAGCCGAACGGGTTTCTGGATAAAGCCTTTAACACCATCCTTGATCAGATCGGAAGCTTTGCTATCCTGGCTGTATCCACTTACAAGCATCACTTTAACATCTGGATCTATTTGCTTCAGCATATAAAACGTCTCTTTCCCAGGCAGGTTTGGCATTATCATATCAAGGAGAACAATGTCAATTGATCCCTTTTTTTCCTTATAAATATCAATTGCTTCTAAACCATCACCGGCCTCGATGGATATATATCCCAATTCTTTGAGCATTGATCTTAAAAGAGTCCGCACTTGTTTCTCATCGTCCACAATAAGAATTTTTGCATTCCCTTTTATCAGTTTATCAGGTTTACTGAGGTTAGATATTTTCTTGTCGGTAGCCGGTAGAAGGATGGTAAATGTCGTGCCTACATCAGGTTCACTTTCTACAAAAATGTGACCGGAATGATTATTGACAATACTATAAACAGTTGCCAGTCCAAGCCCAGTTCCTTTATCTTTTCCCTTAGTGGTAAAGAAAGGTTCAAAGATCTTTTCCCTGATCTTTTTCGGCATTCCGCATCCATTATCTTTTACTTCCAACTTAATATATTCACCTGAGATCCCCGGTACTTTCTTATATTTCTTTTCATCAATAGTAATACTCTCAGTAACGAACTCAAGTTTCCCACCTTCAGGCATAGCATCTCTGGCATTTATTATCAGATTCGTTAGTACCTGATCTATTTGTGTCCGATCTGCCTCGATATTCCGGAGTTCATCTTCAAATTCATATTTCACTTCAATGTTTTTATCGAAGATTTTTTCAGATACATTTACCGATTCTCTGATTATCATGTTCAAATTTACAGGTTCGGGATCGAATTTACCTTTTCTTGCAAATCCCAAAAGCTGCTGTGTCATTTCAGCAGCTTTCTCAGAACGGTCAAGTATTACACTAACTGCTTCTCCCGTGGAAGAATCTTTATCAGGAAACTGAAGTGACAATAATTCTGCATAACCCATTATACTTGTCAGCATGTTATTGAAATCGTGCGCAATACCGCCCGCAAGCCTACCTATCGATTCCATTTTCTGAACCTGGATCAGATGTTCTTCAAGCTTTTGTTTTTCTTCTTCTGCAATTTTACGGTCTGTGAAATCGACTATTAATCCCTGAATTCCTACTATTTCATTGTCCACTATTAGTTGCCTTGTTGAGGTATGTACCCACTTGAATTCACCGGAAATGTGTTTGATTCTGTATTCAATAGAATCAATGCTTTCAGTTAAGGACCTTCTAAACGCGTTTTTTATCATATTGACATCATCAGGATGTATGAAATTCAGGTAAGAGCTGCCAATTATCTCTTCATGTTTAAATCCTAATATTCTTTCACTTGCCGGTGATACATAGATCAATTTGCCTTCCATATTTAGCTGGAAGATTATAACGTCTATATGATCAACCACCTCTCTGTATTTTTCTTCGCTTTTCTTCAGCTCTTCTTCAGCTTTCTTATTGATGATAGTACTTGATATAAGACTTGAGAATATTTCGAGTGGCCGGACAGTCTCATCAGTTGGTTTTTTCCCTGATTTTGAATCATCTATGGAGATGAGCCCAATAAGATTTCCCTGCCTGTCAAGCATTTTAACAAATAGATTATCTTCCGGGTGCCATGCATCATCCGAGGCTTTCTTTTTACCCGTACCAAAGATAGTACCCTCAGGATTAAGAATATCCTTCATCGTATGAGGTATATAAGAAGTGAATTTTCCGATTCTAATTCCTTTTTCAAAAATCTCCTCAAACCAATGTCTCTGCATATCGACTTTTCTGAGCCTTTTAATAGTTTCTTTGTCAATGCCGGAATAGGCAACTATATCCCGAAACGGAGCTTCTTCCTTGAACAGTGAAATTGTTACCCGCTTATAATCTGAATATTTACTGATAGATCTGCTTATAGCATTGAAGAACTCTATTTCATCGGTTTCCTCGATTAGAGAAACTGTCGTCTTGCTGAATTGCTCAATCTGATTCTGCATTCTTTCAAGCTCTTTCTCTGTGTTTTTCCGCTCCGTAATATCTACCAACATTCCGAGCGCTCCAATAAGATCTCTATTGTCATCAAAGATCGCTACAGATCCATCTGATAGCCAAATTTCCTCTCCTTCAGGTGTCATCAATTTGTTGTCAGATCTCCAGTTTTTATGCCTGCCCTCCATCACTTCTGCAATTGCTTCTTCGGGAGGCATCCCCTTTAGATCACCCAATGGTATTACTTCCTTCACAATTGATCTCCACAACTCCGGAGTGAATTCATCTGCAGGATATCCCGTAATTTTTTCAATTCCATCACCTATAAACGAATAAGAAAAGTCTGTATAATCTAAATAATATGGAATTGAATCATTAGCTTCAATAGCTCTTCTGAAAAGCCTTTCATTTTCTCTGATCTCCTTTTCAGCTTTAATCCTCTCGGTGATATCCCGCATAACGGTTATTATACCTACAGTCTTCTCTTCATCCTTCAGTGGTATCTTCATCGTCTCAGTCAAGACCTCTACGCCACTTACAATATTTATTTCCTCAGTTCTGATAATCCGGTTTTCATTAATTACTTTCTCATATTCATCTCTTACTTCTTCCTTCAGAAAAGTGTATACATCGAACAGATTCATCCCGATGATGTTTTTCTCGAGTCCGAATTTTTCATGCCATTTAGTTATGGTGTCATTAATCAATATAATGTTCAGGTTATTATCTACAACATGAATTGCATCGCTGATGGAATCTATAGTAGTTTTATATTTCAATTCCGAAAGCTTTAATGCCTCAACGGCCTTTCTCATCTCAGTAATATCATTTGTAACTGTTAGAAAGTACTGTCTGTCCTTTACTTTTATAATCTCTGCTGAGGTAATTCCTTTTTTAAGTTCGCCGTTCTGTGATCGAACCTCTATCTCAAAATTCGATATTCTACCGTTCTCTCTCATTAATCTGATAAGCTGATTCCTTATATCTGCATCTACAAAAAGATCCAGTTCTTTAGTTGTTTTACCTATAACCTCATCTCTGGAAAAACCGAGATTCTTGGTAAATGCATCGTTTATCTCAATAATCCTGTCTTCCTCAATAGTACTAATAGTCATGACTGATGGATTGGAATGGAATGCTTTGGTGAACTTATCCTCTATCTGTGATAGCTCACCCTTTGTTTTCTGGAAATACATTATAACCAGACCGAGAAAACAAAGCATTATCAAAGCGTTTACAAGAACTGAATCCCAGGGTCTAAGCCATTCAATCTGAATTATGTATGGGAAGACAATTTTATTTATACCCCAGAGGACCAGTGAACCTCCCAGAATGTACCTACCTATTCCATTATACTCTTTCAGATTAAAAAGGAGTATGCCTGTGCATATGTAAATAAGACACGCAAAAAGCATTGTAGGTAATGTTGATATGATCAATGAATATTCGAAAGAAATATGGGAAAGAATAAAAAGAACATCTAAGATGCAGAATCCGATAATCCACTTCGGGATTCTCCTTTCCAGAAAACCGAATGTGCCTATCAAAAAAAATAATGCACCGAATAAAATGCTGAATTGCCCACCAATAAATATGAAGGTCGTAGTATCAAAATAAGGGACAAGAAAAAGAAAAAAATATCTGAATGATGATATTATCCAGCTTATGGCCCAGACTAACAGAAATTTCTCATTGTTCAGTTTAAATAAGAGAAGAAAAGCAAAAGCCAGCACTAATGTGCTGGTAAAAGTATAAAGCATTGAATATAGAAGCCAGTCCATAAAGTAGGATGATTAATTAAGATTGAAAATTAGAAGTGAAATCCATCTTAATATGTTTGAAATCATGCAACCTTTGTCTGATTCTGTACACATTTTCCCGGTAAAAGTCTGCCATCATGTAAAATTCAAATGTTGCAAATAATATACCCTGTAAAATTTCTTTGATAATTCTACTTAGTTTAGTAAATTAAAAACCCTTAAATATTTTCACCTGATTTAACTTAAGAGAAATCTATATGATCTCCAGTATGACAGGCTATGGAAGAGCTGAAAATACCGTAAATGGATGCACCGTTGTTGTCGAAGCAAAATCATTGAATAACAGGTATCTTGAGATATATATCAGGATGCCTCGTAAATTCACTTCTTTTGAGGAAGAACTTGAGAGCATTGCCCGTGAAGAACTCTCAAGAGGAAAAGTAAACTTCATAGTCTCTATTGAAGGACTATTCCGCTCAATGGAAGAATTGAGTATCAACCTGCCTCTTGCCGAGCAGTACATGAACGCCTTTAAGGAACTTGAAGAAAAATTTAATACTAATTCCAATATATCTCCTGAGCACCTTCTGAAGGTAGAAGATGTATTTGAATGGACAATGTCTGAAGATAATGAGGAGAAGCTTAGGAAGTCAATTGTAAAAACTTTCAAAAATGCCGTCATGATGCTGAAGAGGCATAAAAGGGAAGAAGGGAAAAACCTTATTGTAGATTTCCGCGAAAGGCTGAAAAAGCTTTCTGATGCTCTGAAGAATATAAAGGCTGCCGTGAAGGACAGGCATATCGAAGATTATGATAATCTGAAAAAACGCATCAAAAAAGTGCTGAGGGATCTTGAAAGGATAGATCCTGAGAGGATAGAAGTTGAAGCGGCAATAATGGCGGAAAAATTTGATGTTTCGGAAGAATGCGTCAGGCTTGACAGTCATATCAAGATGTTCAGGGAAACACTCAAATCGGGAGATGTTGTTGGAAGAAAGCTTGATTTTATTTTGCAGGAGATGAATAGAGAGGCGAATACTATCAGCTCGAAGAGCAATAATTTCCAGATTGCAGGCGAGGTGGTTATTATAAAGGAAGAGATAGAGAGAATTAAAGAACAACTCAGGAACGTAGAGTAGATGTTACAATGATAGAGGCATTAAAAGTAAAAATTCTGAAGCCTACATTTCTTGTGATCTCCGGTCCTTCGGGTTCCGGAAAGACAACAATACGTAACGGTATACTCAAGAATATTCCCGGAGCGGTATTTTCGATTTCAATGACAACAAGGGATAAAAGGCCGGACGAGGAAGACGGTTTCGATTACAAGTTTATTAAGGAAAAAGAGTTCAAACGTCTTATTGATGAAGATCAGTTTCTCGAGTGGGAATTGATCCATCAAGACTATTATGGAACTCCCCTCGGAAGGATAAAATATGCAGAGGAAAACAACGGCCTGCTTATCTTTGACGTTGATGTCAAGGGGGGACTGAGTATTAAGGACCGTTACCCTGAAGCGATCCTTGTTTACCTTCAGGCACCAAGCATTGATGTTCTTAGAGAAAGGTTGCTGAAACGGGATACTGACAGCCGTAGAAAAATCGACCAAAGGCTTATGCGTATGGAAGAAGAAGATGAATTGTCAAAAAAGTATGACAGGATAATCGTAAACAGAGATAAAGCTAAAACCCTGAATGAATTATACAGGATCATCCAGGAATATCAGATAGATTGAATCAATGAAATTTAAAGGTAAAAAAATCCTGATAGGCATTTCAGGCGGAATAGCAGCTTATAAAATATGCTGGCTGATCAGATCCATCCGCAAACAGGGTGGGGAAGTTAAGGTGATAGTCACCCGGGCTGGAGAAAAATTCGTTACAAAAACAACTATAGAAGCTCTTTCAGGAAATCCGGCAGCCACAGATCTTTTTGAACCTGCACCGGGTGGTGTTATCCCCCATATTGAGCTGGCGAGATGGGCGGACTGCTTTCTCATTGCTCCAGCAACTGCTAATATATTGGCAAAAACGGTAAACGGTATTGCTGATGACCTCCTCTCGACCACGATCCTGTCATATCCTGATCCGGTGATTTTCGCGCCTGCGATGAATGATGAAATGTGGAAAAATGAAGTGACCCGGAGAAATCTAAAAATAATCAGGAAATCCAAACATAGTATCATTGAACCTGAATCGGGTGATCTGGCTTGTGAGACTGTAGGTATAGGCAGGATGGCTGAACCGGAATACCTTGAGGAGAAGATATGTCAATTTCTTGATATAAGTTCAGAACTTACCGGCAGAAGGATTCTGATAACAGCAGGTGGGACGGAAGAAAATATCGATCCTGTCAGATTTATAGGGAACCGTTCGAGCGGTAAAATGGGATTTGCATTAGCCGGGGCAGCAATGAACAGAGGTGCGGAGGTAACCGTTATTGCAGGACATTGTACAGCAGAAGCGCCTGCAAATATTAAAATAATCGAGGCTCTGTCAGCTAAGGATATGAAAAAACAGGTTATCGATCATCTTTGTGAGAATGATGTGCTGATCATGGCAGCTGCTGTGGCAGACTTCAGGCCGGCAGAAAGGGCAAAATCCAAGATAAAGAAAGAGGAACTCACAGGTTTAACCCTCGAACTTGAACGGACAGATGATATTCTGGCATCTCTCAAGGATACAAGGAAAGGTAAAATAATAGTCGGCTTTGCACTCGAGACGAATGATGGAATCAGAAATGCACGGAAAAAACTGAAAGATAAAGATCTGGATATTATTGTTTTGAACGATCCCCTTAAAAAGGGATCGGGATTTGGTTCCGATACAAACAGGATCACAATATTTGAAAAGGGCAAAAAGAAGGAAACCGAACTGCCTTTAATGACCAAATATGAAGCAGCCCGACATATATTTGACAGAGTTATAAATCTTCTTAAATAAATTTTGACCAAAATGTTATGAATGACAGCGGTTCACCGATAAATTTGGTGCACAGGTATTTTGAACAGCAAAGTGAACTATTCGGTGAAGGATTTTTTTCCGGGAAAGCATTGGTAAAACCGTTTCTTATAAGAGATGATAGCGAATACAAGGTTAATAGAAGAGATATTACAGTGAATAATAGTGAAACACTGGACAATTTATACGAAACGATCAAAGACTGCACGAAATGTGCTCTGGGCGAAACAAGGAATATGTTCGTTTTTGGTGTTGGTAATCCCACTGCTGATATTATGTTTATAGGTGAGGCACCGGGAAGAGATGAAGACCTGAAAGGTGAACCATTTGTCGGCAGGGCTGGAAAACTGCTCGATAAGATGCTTGAATCAATCGGACTAAACCGTGATATTGTATACATAGGTAATATCCTGAAATGCCGGCCGCCCCAGAACAGGGATCCTCTTCCGACAGAAAGAGACCTGTGCGAACCGTTTCTTATTAAACAGATCGAATTGATCAAACCAAAGTTGATTGTTGCCCTTGGAAGAGTGGCAGCTCATACGCTTTTAAGGACAGACGACACACTGAAGTCCCTGAGAGAATCAACTCATAATTACCACGGGATAGATTTCAAAGTTACTTATCACCCGGCGGCTTTATTGAGAAATCAAAAGCTGAAATATCCGGCATGGGAAGACCTGAAAGATATAAGGGATAATTATCTATAACGGAAAATCATTGAGAACAGGAGAATTATCCTGTGGCTGAAAACGGAAAATCGGAAATCAAAGACAGGTACCCGCCGCAATCTGTTGAAATCGAGATGGCTGTGATCGGTGCAATGATGCTGGAAAGCGAGGCATCGAACAAGGCAATCGAGATTCTACACGAAGACCATTTTTATAATACAGCTCATAGGCATATATTCAAGTCGATGAAAAACCTTTATAGGGATGACCAGGCGATCGACCTGATGACCGCCACTGAACAGCTTAAAAAGGATAAAAAACTTGAGGAGATCGGTGGAAGCTTCTATCTAACAGAATGCATTAACCAGGTTACTACTGCCGCCAATATTGAATACCACGCAAGGATTATCCTCGAAAAGGCAATACTCAGAGAACTTATTACCATTGCAGCCGATATTTCGCAGAAGGGATATGAAGCAACCTCGGATGCACTTACAATTCTCGATGAGGCGGAGCAGAAGATCTTCCAGATCAATCAGCATAAGCAGAAAGAAGGTTTCCAGTTGATAAGCCCGATTTTGCACGAGACGGTTGAGATCATCGAGAAATACCAGAAAAGACAGGGAGACGTAATCGGAATCCCGAGCGGTTTCTCGAAACTCGATGAAATGACTGCCGGTTTCCAGAAATCTGACCTTATAATCATTGCTGGCAGGCCTTCAATGGGTAAGACTGCCCTGGCTCTGAATATCGCACGAAATGCCGCTTTCAGCAACAAATTCGCTGTCGGATTCTTCAGCCTTGAAATGTCGAAGTTTCAGCTGGCAATGCGTCTCATCAGCAGCGAGGCTAAGATCGACTCAAAGAAACTCCGAACAGGAAAGCTGTCTAACGAGGAGATGAGAAAGGTCGCTATGGCCGCAAACAGCCTCTCCGAAGCTCCGGTTTTCATCGACGATTCTGCATCGCTTACTTTTTTTGAGTTGAAATCGAGAGCGAGGAGGCTTAAGAAGGATGACAACCTTGATCTTATTATCGTTGACTATCTGCAGCTTATGAAACCTTCGGATACCAAGCAGAACAGGGAACAGCAGATCTCGGAAATCTCACGGAACCTCAAGGGGATAGCCAAGGATCTCGAAGTACCGGTCGTGGCGCTCTCCCAGCTGTCAAGGGCTCCGGAGACAAGAGGAGAAAAGAAACGTCCTATGCTGTCGGACCTTCGTGAATCAGGGGCGATCGAACAGGATGCCGATGTAGTGCTGTTCGTTTACCGCCCGGAAGTTTACGAGATTAACACGGTTTCAAGGGGAGAGAAAGAGATCGAAACCACAAACCTCGCTGAGATCATCATCGGAAAGCAAAGGAACGGTCCGGTGGGAACCGTCGACCTGACATTCCTGAAAGACGTCGGACGTTTCGAAACGATGTCCTACGAAGAAGATATACCCTTCTAATCACGAAGAAAATATTATTTTACCAGAAGCATTTTCTTCATTCTGACATCTTTACCGGACCGGAAAATGTAGAAATAAATCCCTGAACTTACCCGGACTCCTGAATTATTTGTACCATCCCATCTTGCCCGGTATGTTCCCGGAGGAAATGATCCGCTTGCCAGTGTTTTAACTTTCTGTCCCATACTGTTGAATACTGTCAGCGATACTTTTGATATTGCCGGAAGGTCGAATTTAATCGTAGTAGAAGGATTGAACGGATTCGGATAGTTCTGGTGCAGAATGAAACTGTCGGGAATATTATCCACGTCATTTTCTACAGGAGTTGGGATATCACCCGTCTCGAGCGTTATGAATAGTTTCAATCCCGTGATATTGGTATTCGTTATTGTCAGCGAACTTGCGGCTGACATATCCCTGTTTATCAATATCCCGCCTATCTTGTCCTGCAGAACGAAATCACCTTCCGGCAGGGTATCCCATTCAACCTTCAAAACCGAACTGTATGACGATCTCTGGAATTCGATTGTGTGGACTTTCTGTCCGGCCGCAGCTTTCCGAATGTCCTTCTTCAAACCAAGACCGATCGTACTGCCGGTAAACCTGACATCGAAATTCCCAAAGGGGGGCAGAGGAGGCAGCTCGGATTCACCTAAAGTCTTATCGATCTGATCAGTTGCAGTAGAATTGATTCCAAACTCCAGGGAATCCTTTAATACAGAATCCTCATAGAACCTTAGTTTAACTGTCCACTGCTGGGCTATAGATGATTGCGGACTTGAAATTATCCAGCAATATATTACTGATATTATAAATATGGGTAGTTTTTTCATAGTCTTTTCACAATTTAGGTCGGAGCAGGTTTTTAACCTGCTCCGGCAAATCTCTATTGATTTATTTAATTAATACCAGCTTTCGTGTAAACGAAACACCGTTAATTTCCAGCCTGTAAAAATACACACCACCGGCAACGCGGATACCGCGGTTGTCTGTAGCATCCCACCTGACAGTGAAGGTACCCGCAGGTTTTACTTCGCTGACAAGGGACCTGACTTCCTGGCCAAGTATATTATAGATCGACAGTTTTACCTTTCCGGCATCTTTGATGCTGTACTTGATTGTTGTCGTCGGATTGAACGGATTCGGATAATTCGGATGCAGGCTGTATTCTTCAGCAATTATCGACTCGGAATAATAGCAGAATTTCAGCATTTCCGTGCTTCCGGCATCGAAAGCAAGCTCGTTTGTTTCCGCCATGTCAACATCATAGAAAAATACTCCGTTCATGCCGTCTTTCAGGAAATACTTCCCCGGCTCGAGTTTAGATTTATCCCAGGTCAGGGTGATCCTTCCCGAACCATCGGCAGCGTTAATCCTGATCCCGGTTTCGAACGGTCTGTCTTTCGGAACATAGATATTATCAGAACCGGAGGAGTTTTCACTGACGAACCTTGCGTCTAACTTCCTGAAAGGCTGCAGAGGAGGAAGCTGGGATGCCCTGTTCAGAATTTCAGCATCACGGAAATTCCCGAGATGTATCTCTATATCGGCCATCCCATGATCTGACCGTGCAGTCAGCGGGATACTCATTTCCGGCTGCGGATCTGCTGCGAATATCACTCCGGCAGCCTTGGAAATACCTGCACCGTCATACATGGATAGTGTCCCGCCTGTCGACAGGTTGATCCAGTATCCGTTACCCTGAGTCAGGGTATCGTTTGTAACCTTAACATACTCCGAACCGTTGCTTCCGTAGATGGAGGTGATAGTTCCCCCGAAACTGATGTCTTCACTGATAACCACAATCCCGGATAGGGTCCCGATCATATTCCATCCCTCGGAAACGTTGAGGGACAGGGAATCTATCGATTCTACCGTCCGGGATTTGTTGTCGGCAGAACTGAAGTTCACCCAGTATCCGGTGCCCGCTTCGAGGATCGATGGTGCTGAATACCCGGATCCAGTGTAAGTCCATGCATCAGCAGCAGTCGGAAAGACGCTATTAAGCGAATTATTACCGTATAATCCGCCGAGGCTTACCAGGTGCCATCCTGTCGCATAATTCGTAGTCCAGTTCGTAACAGGAGCATCACCGATGATGATCTTGAGTTTGTCCACTCCGGAACTGTCTACAGTATGGGAATAATACTGCCGCATGTCGATCACTTCACCGTCTGCTCCCTGTATCTGCTCGATCATTGTGAAACCGGCGCCGATAACAGAAATCGAATCCCACTCGACGACGATACTGTCGGACGAATTCACTCTCTGCAGGTCGATGTAGAATGTATGAGAATCGAAGGTGCTGTTCCGGATATCGGTCAGGCTCCCGTTTCCGAGGCTGTCGCTAATAAACCGGGCATCGAAAACCGATCCCCCGATAGGTTTCGGCGGCAGTTCAAGCTCCCCAAGGAACGAATCGATATTATCAGTCCCTGAAGGATGATACCCGAAACTCAGATCACGCTCCATCCCGGCGGACGTTAGTTTGATGTCGATTCCAACGTCAGAGCTGCTGTTTGGAGATAATAAAACAGAATCGATATCATTGCTGCCTATCATAACTGTACATGGACTAACAATAGCTGTATTGTAAAGGGGATGAGATATAGTTAAGATCAGACTGCTGTCCGGAGGAATATTCGATAGCAAAAAATTTCCATCTTTGTCAGTATAAGAGGAATCTTTATATGCCGCCTTGGAAATGGTTACTTTTGCATTATTTATCGCTGCAGATGATATTGAATCAATAATAACACCAGTAAGTATACCGGCAGTAGGTGTCAAATATATTGTTGTGTCCATGTCAGATATTTTTATATTCGAAACAGCAACCGAATCAAAATATTCCTTTGTCGCACCGAATGAATAATTATATATCTCCGGTAGATTACCAAAAATTACATAACCGGTAGTGTCAGTCTGTAGCGTAGTATCTCCCGGTGTTATTGTGATACTTGCATCCTGGATCAATGTACTGTCCAGCGAAGATTTTATATTGATAGTAATCGATCCATGATCGGCTGTAATGCCCATGATTGAATCAGACGGTAAGCTCCATGTACCGTTATTGCTGACAACTTTAATTTTGTACCATAGAGAATCGCCAGGATTTAAATCAGTATGAATATATTGTAGAGGAGTTGTTGATGAATCTAAAAATGTAAATTCATAATCTCCGGTAATTGAATCTGCTTTGAAGATATATGCTTTTGTGGAGTCTATTGTATCATTTTTAAAACCCGGTTCAGCAATAGTGTATTCGCTTGTATCGGATTCGGATGTGTCAACAGCCCTGATTTTATACCAGACTGTATCTCCCCGAATCACAGACGCTCCTGACCAGTTCAAAATTATTTTCCTGATACTGTCATTCGAAGCAGATATTGATGTCGACGGATTTACAACAAATCCAGGAGCAGACGTGTCGCTGAGAAATGTATCTGCAGTTGAAGTCAGAAAGGAATAGCTGCCCTCAGCAGAATCCGATGTAAAGACTAAAAAGCTGTCAGCATCAGAAACGTCATTCCATTTAAGAAAAACAGAGTTAGCGGAATCACCGTCTGTCGCAGAGAGGTTAGTTGGAATGTCCATTGGAATTGAATAATATACTTTTAGACTTGGTGGATAAGCAGAATCCTCATTTCTAAAAATGTGCCGGGAATTATAACGGAAAGGAGTTTGCTTAATTATCCATCCTTTATAATCCAGGGTTGAATCTCTGCCAAAGGAAATCCTCATTAAACCTGTCACATTAAAGGAAACGAGAGTAAGAGAGCTAAGGCTGGAACTAAAATAATGAGTCGTACAACTATCCGATGTGTAATCCACACCGTCTTCACCAGCACCTGGTTTTCCCCATGGGTAACTATTGCTTAAATCGTAATACTCCCAGCTGAAATCATAGTTGTCAAGATCTTTTTTTAGCGCAAAAATTTTAACAGTATCTAATTCATTATTTCTAGAAGGTTCTTGAACAATATGAAAGCACAAAAATGCAGAATCGATGACTGCTTCTTGCGGTATTAGTGTATCGAAGTTAGAAAAATGAATAAAAGTAATAGCAGAATCGGTTGTAGTACCAAGACCAACTCTACCAGAGGTCATTGATGCACTACTTTCATGTTCAATCCATGCTGTCAAAATTGAACAATTTGAATCATTTGAAGTGTAATAATATGTTATTGTTGAATCCGATTGAGCAAATGACATATCTGTTTGAAGAAATATTGATAAAAACAACAGATTAACCGTGAATAATATCTTAAAATCTAAAATAATCCTGATAGAGAATAAAGGTATTTGTCTTTTCATTTTATTTATATGTCTCTTCATTTCAAACCTCATGATTTCTTTTATATTGATCTTCTTTATTTAACTGAATTCTGCTATTTGATTAATACCAGCTTCTGGGTGAACGACATTCCGTTTACTTCGAGGCGGCAGAAGTATGTTCCACCAGCTACTGCCCTGCCGAAGTTGTCCTTCGAGTTCCACCTGACAGTATGAGTACCGAATCCGCGGTTTTCGTTCAGAAGTGTTCTTACTTCCTGCCCGAGTATGTTATAGATCACAAGCCTTACCTTTCCCGCTTCCCGCAGGCTGAACTTGATATTAGTCACGGGATTGAACGGATTCGGGTAGTTCGGGTGCAGTGCGTACTTCTCGGGTATTACGGATTCTTCGTAATAGCAGAATTTCAGAAGATCAATATTTTTACCGGATATCTCCAGTTTTCCGGTCGAACCCATGTCCACATCCGCGAAAAGCATTCCTCCGATGCCGTCTTTCAGGATATACTTGCCCGGCTCGAGCCTGTCTTTGTTCCATGTCAGGGTAACACTGTGATTACTCTCGGGGGCATTTATCCTGATTCGCGCTTCGTATGGTTTGTCACTGTCTACGAATATCCTGTCCGAGCTGTACCTTTCGTCATAGACGAACCGGACATCGATAAGTTTATCCGGAGGAACAGGGGGCAGGTCGGCTGCCCTGTTGAGCATTTCAGTATCGCTGAAATCCCCGATATTGACCTCAATCACATCTGTACCGTAGTCAGTATCGATAGTGATTGGTATTTTCAGGTCCGGCCGGACGTTATTTATATAGAACGGCCTTGCTCTTTTCGCCGGTCCTCCGCTCCCCGGTTCGATAGTCAATGAATCTGCA
>JANQEH010000162.1 GCA_028278455.1 bacterium | reverse complement strand
ATAAATGAACTTGGTCTCGATGCTGAGTTTGAAAAGGTGTCTGATATTATGCAGATAACATCTTTCGGTGTGATGGTGACACCTGCGCTGAAGATTACCTTGCCGTCAATTACAAGCGCAGGTGTCGCCATCACACCGAAAGATGTTATCTGCATAATATCAGACACCTTTTCAAACTCAGCATCGAGACCAAGTTCATTTATCGCTTTTAGAACGTTTTCAGCAAGTTTTTCACATCTTGCGCATCCCGGACCGAGAACCTGAATTTTCTTTTTCATAATATCACCAGCTTTCCAAAAATTAGCAAATTATCCTTTTACGTACTGCGTGAGACTTTTCCTCCCATTAAATATAAATATGTCATTCCCCAATTCGATAGTATAGTAAATATCCCGAATAAAATAGCTCCGGCACTCATAAGAGCCCCCCCGGATAATATATTACCTATTACGCACCCGCCACCTAAAGCAGCACCTCCACCAACAAGAATTCCACCAAAAAATGCTATGACAGTCTGTTCCGGTTGTTTAGGAAGAAGTTTTGCCTGTCCCGATAATTTTGCTGAAACAAAGGAACCTGCAACAAGGCTGACCACCAGAAACACTAACCACCAGACTATCTTTTTACCTTGTGGCTCCCGGACTTGCTGAATTTGATCATTAGCCGGATTACCGGAAGTACTTTCCTGAGCTGCCGTAATTTGGTTACCCCAGATATGGTTAAAGTGTTTTTCTGTTGCCAGCAATTCCGCCTGGAGGACTCCATGAGTAACTCCGAGTGGATAGTTTCTTCCGCTCGAGGCTGAAGACAGGTAAGCCGGGATCACAAGTAATCCGATGGCTATACCCGCCTGCCAGGGTTTCCATGATCTTAAAAAGATTTTATGCGCCAAAGAATCACTTTTTTCAGATAACTCTTGTTTTATGTATACCTTGTTTTTGCTTCGGTAAATAACGATAATTATTGTAAAAAATAAAATTATTAAAGCAAGAATCCAATATGGTGCACCGGTTAATGAAGAAAGTGTAACACTTTTTCCTGTCTCAGGTTTGATAATAAAAGTTTTAAGGGCTGACTGAAAAGTGCTTAACGGCCCAAATTCTATCATTGCTACTCCAATTGGTATTCCGGCAAGAGCTGCCATCGAATTCAGATTACCCGATCCGGCTTTATAAAGACATCCGCTGACACATCCTCCTGCAAGCACTGTACCCGAACCAAAGATTATACCTCCAATTATTACACTAAGGTATAGCAGAGGTTTTGGATTCAATACTACCATATCAAATACATCAAGAATAGCTATCCCGGCCATTGTAAAAACTATCCCTATCCAAAAACCGAAAACCTTTTTGTAATCCCTCAGCAAAATCACCTCGCTGAATGCTGAGGAGCCGCATAGATCTCCCTTCTGTAGGAAAAAACCCAGTAAAAGCCCAACAGGGATGCCGAATACCGCCCATACTCTGAAGAGAGCAGAAGCTGAAGCAGATGCAAAAACTGCAAAGACAAAGAATATAATGAGAGTATTTTGTGATGATGAAATTGTGTTTCCGGATTTCATGATTTCTCCAGTACTAAATTAGAATAATTCGAAAATGTGATCAAGGGATAAATATATACCTATACCGACCAGCAAAAATCCGGTCAGTCTTCTTGCCCAAATTTCGATCGATGATATTTTCTTGTATATCAAAGCAATAGATTTTGAACCGGTTGAAATAACGACAGCAAAAAGCAGCACAGGCAAACCGGTTCCCGCGCCATAAAGAGCAGGTAGAATAATATCAGAATTATAATTTAATGAAAGTGGTATAAGACTTCCGAAAAACAGTGCGGCAGTTACCGGGCAGAAAGATAAGGCAAATAACACACCCAGCAGCCCTGCGCTCCAATATTTCCCTTTACTTGCCAGTTTCTTTGCTCCCTCCGTGGAATTTCTGGATGAAAAATCTGGAGTTAGCAATTCGAGTAAAAACATTCCGGTGATGATCAGAATCGGCCCCAGGATCATGTTCATGTATTTCTGCAGAAAATGTGAAAGTTTAGGGATTGTTGATAATCCTATTATAGCAATAACGGCAATTCCTATATAAGTTAACATTCTACCAAAAGTGTATATAATTCCGGAGAGAAGAACACTTCTTACACTCTGAATATTCTTGCTCAAAAATGAGATAGCCGCTATATTCGTTGCCAGAGGACAAGGGGAAAGCGACGTAAGTATACCCAGCCATAAAGCGGATAGAGAACCTGAAATAAAATAATCCATCATTTACTCTCAATAAACTTTCTGATTTCAGACGAAATATAATTTTTGAATTCAACTTCATCATATGCCAGCTCCCAGATCTTGTCGAGATCTTTGTAAGATACTTCTTTACCGAGAACCCTTTTTGAGAGAATTACGGCGCCTGAATATAATTCATAATCCTTTACATAGTGTTTATTAACTGCTGCATCCGTGTTTACTACTTTCCATAGGATCTTTCCTGAGTTTATATCTGAAGAAAATTTTTCAACTACTGCATCACCTGTGTTTTTCTCAATAAGTTCACAGGTTTCACATCGATAGTCTGTATGAAAATAATATACTATGACTGCATTCTCAGGCAGTATATTTGTTTCAAATCCGCCCTGCTCACTTGCCATTATTTTATAGACCATGACTATTATAGAAATTGTGACAAATCCGAGAAGTATGATTGTAAATATTTTTTTCATAACCAATTATCCTTCTTTTGCATTCATTTATCCCTGGAGTGATCCAAATAACAATCCTGATATAGTTGACATTACCACGACCAGCACAACAAAGACTAATGTCTTCTTCGCACCCATTACACTCCTGATCACGAGCATATTAGGCAGTGACAGCGCCGGACCTGCAAGGAGCAGAGCGAGAGCCGGGCCATTTCCCATTCCTGATCCAAGCAGCCCCTGAAGAATCGGTATTTCAGTCAAGGTTGCAAAATACATCATAGCCCCGATCAGCGATGCAAAGAAATTCGATGTAAAAGAATTACCTCCTACAATATCCGATACCCATTCTGCTGGTATAATTCCTTCATGCCCAGGTCTGCCGAGTAGAAAACCGGAAACAAGAATCCCGGCAAACAGGAGCGGAAATATCTGCTTCGCGAGATCCCATGAAGAATCGAACCATGAACGGCCTTCTCCTTTGGAAGTAAATAAAAGGATAGACAGGCCGATAAATCCTGCTGAAAAGGGAATCAGCGGTTTATCCGGTAAAATCACACCGAGTAGCAACGGTATTATTACTACTGGTAGAACTTTTTTTAGATCCAGTTCATACCATTTAACAAGAATTATCGAAAACATTCCCCATAGCATACTTACGAACCACCATTTAAAAGAAAATATTAAGAACATGATTCCGCTTTCAGATTCCGGCTTTCCCCATGTCGAGAACACAAGAATCATAACCATCAATCCGAAAAACAGAGAATTCTTTTTGAGGCCATATTCGGATCTCTCATTGGAAATCTGCTGCTCTACCTTGTCTATCGGATCATTTCTGAAAATAACTTCCATTATCAACCCGATAACAATACTGAATGCAACTGCACCGATCCCTCTTGCTAAACCAAGTTCAAAGCCAAGAATCCTTGCGGTCAGAATAATAGCCAGAACATTAATCGCCGGTCCTGCATAGAGAAAAGCAGTCGCCGGCCCCAGTCCTGCTCCCATCCTGTATATCCCTGCAAACAGAGGAAGGATAGTACACGAGCAGACGGCGAGAATGGAACCGGAAACAGATGCAACTCCATAGGATACAACTTTCTTTGCTCCGGTACCAAGATATCTAATTACAGAATTCTGACTTATAAAAACCGCAATTGCGCCTGCAATGAAGAATGCCGGAATCAGACAAAGAATCACATGCTCTCTCGCATACCACTGAAGAAGCATAATCCCTTCCATCAGGGCTGAGCTGAATTCCGGTCCATCCATTGGAACAAAATAAAGTGCAAGAAATGAAAGCACAATAGCCGATAATATCTTCCATTCATTTTTCAAATTCATCATTCACCTGATAATCAATATATATTACCGTTATTATTTCAGCAATGACGCTTGCTCATCCGCTTTTGACTTGATCACACCTTCAACACACTGGTAGAAATTCAGAACACATGGACAGCTCAAATGGTAATAGATATTAGTACCCATTCTTTCATCATGAATGATCCCTTCAGACTTCAGAACATTCAGATGTTTGGATATTGTCGAAATATCCGCACCGATCTTTTCAGTTAGCTCTCCCACATTGTGTTTCCTCTCAGCCAGCTCCTCAAGGATGAACAGGCGGGTTGGGTGTGCCATTGCCTTGAGAATTCCCGCCCGGGCTTCCAGCTTTTTATATCTCTGAACGTCCATAAGTACCTTTCTATATTTGCTTATTTGGCAAAATAGCAAAATACATCAGTAATTGCAAATTCTTTTTGAAAAATTAATTGAAATAAATTCCGTACCTCAGAGATTTCAAATGAAACAATCCGGACTCAGGATCACATTCGAATCCTGAAGCAGTATAGAAGATCGGAAATGGTCCCGATTGTGAAAAAAATATCAATTTTTCCTTGACATGAACAGATAAATTCCATAAAATCCATAAAACACATAATATATTGTCTGAAACCATGGAAAAATACTCATTCACAACCGGAAAAGCAGCTAAAGCCTGCGGGGTAACGCCTGATACAGTATTGAAATGGATCAAACGAGGTAAGGTCAAGGCCCTCAGAACTGCCGGAGGTCATTACAGGATCAATTCTGACAGCCTCGATCCATTCATCATAAAAGAGAAAAAGTCTGACGCTCCTGTAGATCTTACCGGCCTTCAGAAAAAATCCGACATCTCCTACTGCTGGGAATACCACTCCCGAAATGGGATTATAAAAGCCGGATGCAGGGATTGTATGGTGTTCCGGGCAAAAGCAGAAAAATGCTATATGATGGCAGGGCTTGGTCAGGATGCCGGACATCTCGGGATATGCTGCCAGGAAAGCTGTACTACATGTGAGTTTTTCAGGTTCATCAACAAATCTAAGTTTAATGTGTTGATCATTACCGACAATGAAGATATGAAATCTAAGCTCAGATCTGAGCCGCATAGTGAATTAGCATTTGAATTTTCATGCTGTGGATATGAAACGGCTATGGTAGTCCAGGATTTTCGTCCGGATTATATAGTCATCGATGATTCAATGCAGAAATTCGTAACTGAAGAGATCTCACGACACCTCCTGAAAGACCAGCGCATCCATGGAGCGCAGATAATACTTGCAGTAAGAGAGCATGAGTCACAGAAACTGCAATGTGAGGGTATCTGCGCATCGATCAAGTTCCCCTTTGATGTTAAAGACCTTAATTCCTGTTTCGCAGAACTGCGGCTGAAAATGCTCGGCGCTAATAATTAAAATCTGTTGTCTTGTAAAAGTATAGAATTGTTTTTTGAAACACTTTGTAATTTTTTTCACAATACAGGGAGACCTAACAATGTCCGACACGCTGAATATCAATAATAGTGTTGTTGATCTGGTTAAAGGCGACTACACTGACATGGAGATCGAGTCTATCGTCTATTATGCTCAGAATGACCTGAAACTTGGTTCCGGATTCGGGAATGCTATCTCTATGAGAGGCGGCCCCTCAATTCAGGATGAACTGAACAAATTCGGAGAAGCGGAAACGACTGATGTTGTTGTTACCGCCGGTGGTGAGCTGAAAACCAGGCATATACTTCACGCTGTAGGACCGAAATTCCAGGAAGAATACCTGAGCGATAAACTCAAAAAAACAATACATAACTGCCTCAAAAAAGCAGAAGAGAAAGGAATAAAGACGATAGCTTTTCCCCCAATGGGATGCGGATTTTATGGTGTGGCGCTTGAGGTCAGCGCTGATATCATGTTCAAGACATTCGAAGAATACCTGAGCGGTGATACTTCAATTGAAAAAATCGTGATCTGTCTGAACGATAACAGAGAATTTATTCCATTCCATGAAAGACTAAACAAAAACAGCTAATATAAAGGAGTTATCATGAGAAGTGACCTGCTTCAATATGCAGAGACTATATCTCACCTTGCATTAATAGTAATGGCGATAGTATATACACTGCGTATTAGATGGTTTCTAAGGTTTAAAGCCGGAAAAGAGAGACAGGCTCCAACAGGGACCGGAGGACCTGAAAACCAGAGAAAAAGTATTATTTATTCCTGGGCTAATGTAGCGATGCCGAATGCCATGGAAAGCACACGGACAAACAAGATGATGTATGTTCAGTTTGTGATCTTCCACCTGGGAGTTATCCTGGCGATCGCGCTTACTTTTATCATCCCTTATGCTCCCGCATTACTTGAAAATCCCGTCTTCATGAGGCTGTTCCAGGCAGTCATAGGCGGTGCCAGCCTTGTCGGTGTATACAGGATATTCAGACGGTTCGGAAATAAATATATCAGCTCGATCAGTTCTCCGGATGATTACTTCTCCCTGATCCTTCTAACAGCATGGTTCTTTTTCGGATTCTTATCTGTACCTAATGATACGTCCGGTGGAGAGTGGCACTTACTGACATTCTTTTTTATGACGACATTTTTCCTATTATATGTGCCATTCAGCAAAATATCACACTATCTATATTACCCGTTTACTAGGTACTATCTTGGGAAGACTCTAGGCAGAAGGGGTGTCTACCCTGTCAAAAGAACAGCCTAGAAAAATATTGAAAACAATTTCGGAGAAAATTATGAGCTCAAATAATAGATCCCATAAAGCAGAGTTAGTGATCGAAAGGCTTGGGAAAAAGCTTAACCGCCAGATAGTAGGATCGTTGGCTGCATGCGTCCACTGCGGTATGTGTACCGATTCCTGTCATTACGTTCTGGCTAATCCCGACGATCCAACTTATGCCCCGGCGTATAAGGCCGACAAGATAAGAAAAGTATTTAAGAAGCACTACGACTGGACCGGAAAAGTTCTTCCGGACTGGGTAGGTGCGAAAAGCCTTTATACCGATGAGGAGTTAGAAGAACTGAGGGATATTGTCTTCGGTAAATGTACTAACTGCAGGAGATGTTCTATTAATTGCCCGATGGGTGTTGACTTTGCGACTTTCAACAGGATGACCAGAGGGCTGCTCGTAAATGTCGGTATCATGCCGGAAGGTGTAGCTGTTGTTAGTAAGGACCAGTGGGAGATCGGAAACCAGATGGGGGTGCTTAAAGAAGATTATATTGACACTGTGGAATGGATGTCAGATGAGCTTGTCGATGAAGTCAATGATCCAAAAGCAGCGATACCTATAGATAAAGAAGATGCCAAAGTAGTTTATTCCATCAATCCGAGAGAGGTAAAATATGATCCCCGGACAATAGCTGATGCGGCAAAGATCTTTTATGCTGCCGGAGAAGACTGGACCATGCCGAGTGAAGGCTGGGATATGACTAATTTCGGACTTTTTTCGGGTGATGATGATCTTGGTGGGGCAGTTGGGCGGAGATTATATGAAAAGGTTGAGCAGCTTGATGGAAAGAAACTGGTGATATCGGAATGCGGTCATGGTTACAGGTCTACTAGATGTGAAGCCCAGAACTGGGGGCAGACTGATGTGAATTTCAAAATGGAAAGCTCTGTAGAAACCATGCTCGATTATATTAAAGAAGGCAGGATAAAAGTCGACAAAGCGAAAAATGACTCTTCATATACTTATCACGATTCATGCAATTTCGCACGAAGCTGCGGTATGACGGAAGAGCCCCGTGAGCTGCTAAATCTTGTTGTCGATGATTTCAGGGAGATGTATCCGAACCGCGGTGAGAATTACTGCTGCACCGGAGGTGGAGGAGCTATGTCTATGTCCGAGTATACACCGCAAAGACTGAAATCTGCTAAGGTCAAGGCTGACCAGCTGGCTGCTACAGGTGCAAAATTTGTAGTAACTTCATGCCATAATTGCGTGGACGGACTGTCTGACCTGATAAAGCATTATAAGCTCGATATGGAGGTCACTCAGCTCGTGAACCTAGTTGCGGATGCGCTGATAATTGAAGAGAAGGTACCGGTTGTTGAAGAGGTTGCTCCTGTCGAGGTTCCGGCAGAAGCGGTTGAAGAGGCTCCGGCCGAGGTCCTGAACGGTTACTCCTTCCTTGTAACCGATGATGAACCCGATATGGTAGTATTCCTGTCGACGGTTTTGGAAGATAATGGTGCAACCGTCTTTAAGGCGCATAATGGGGATGAAGCTATGGATATCGCCAGAAAAGAGAAGATAGATCTTATGACGCTCGATATCCACATGCCCGGTAAATCTGGTAGAGAAGTCTTTGAGGAATTCAGAAATGATGACGATCTCAAAGATGTACCGATCTGTATCATCACTGGAAGGCCTGAGCTAAGAAGCCTTATTTACGACAGGCCTGTACCTCCACCTGAGGGATACATGGATAAACCTGTATCTGAGGACGATCTTATTAAGAACATGAAAAAGATACTTAAAGTCCGCTCATAAATAGAAAGTCAATCAGATTCCGGAGTGAAAATTATGGAATCAGTACAGACATATAAGCAGTATTTCGATTCAATGCCCTGCTATCTGACAGTTCAGGACAGGGACTTGAAAGTTATAAACGCAAATAAGAGATTTATCAGTGACTTTGGAGACCATACCGGCAGGTACTGCTACCAGGTATATAAACAGAGGCCTGAAAAATGCGAAGTATGCCCCGTTGAAAAAACACTCAGGGATGGAGATTCTCACCAGAGTGAGGAAAAGGTCAGAACACTTGACGGGAAAGATGTATGGGTGCTCGTTAATACAACACCGATACGGAATGAAAATGGTGATATAGTGGCTGTAATGGAGATGTCAACAGATATAACTGAGATGAAACTTCTTGAAGGCGCTATCCGCGAAAGCCAGGAAAGATACCAGCTGATCTTCGAGGAAGTACCCTGCTATATTTCCATCCAGGATAAGGATCTGAGGATCGTAAGGGCAAACCGCCAGTTCAGAGAGTCTTTCGGGACTGCTTATGGTCAGAAATGCTATGAAGTGTATAAACACCGGACGGAAGCCTGCCTTCCCTGCATTGTCCAGCAGACTTTCACGGATGGTGTCGTTAGGACTCACGAGGAAGTAGTAACCGACCAGAACAACGAACAGAAGGATGTGCTTGTCTGTACAGCTCCGATAAGGAATGCAGAGGGTGAGATCGAGCGGGTTATTGAAATGAGCACTGATATAACCCAGATCAGGAAACTGCAGGACAAGCTTTCCTCGATCGGACTTCTTATTGGTTCGATCTCCCATACGATCAAGGGTCTGCTGAACGGTCTTGACGGCGGGATCTACCTGGTTAACACAGGTCTGAAAAAGGACGACAGCGGACGTATCAACCAGGGATGGGAGATAGCATTGAGGAACATTGACCGCATTAGGACCATGGTGCTTAACATATTGTACTATGCGAAGGAACGAGAATTGAATTACGAGAATATCGAGGCTGAAGAATTTATACGGGATGTCTGTTCGATTATGGAGGAAAAAGCGAAAAGTATAAAAACAAATTTTGAATACGATTTAATGGAAGAACCCGGTGAATTCGAGGCGGACCTCCATTCTTTAAGGTCTGTGATCGTCAATCTTCTTGAAAACGCCCTCGATGCATGCAGAACGGATACAAAAGACTGTGAACACTCGATAAAGGTTAAACTCAACGGCAACAAGGATAAAATATTTTTTGAGGTATCTGATAACGGGATCGGTATGGATCAGGAGACAAAGGAAAAAGCCTTCAGCCTCTTTTTTTCTTCAAAAGGCGCAGGAGGAACAGGACTGGGAATGTTTATCGCTGACAAGATTATTCAGTCTCACGGCGGCAGTATAACGATCGATTCCGAATTAGGCAGAGGGAGTACCTGCTTTGTGGAGATACCCCGAAAAAGAGCTGTAAATGAAACCCTGAAAATTGAATTAGCTTAACAGATCGTCAATTGTCTTCAACAGAAAATCGGGATCATTGGGTTTCTCGATAAAAGCTTCCGGTTTCGGGAGGGCTTTCCTGTCCTGATCGAATAATTCCTTGAAATGGCCTATACCGGTATTAACAATTATCGGCAGATCCTTATATTTGTCGGTACCTTTGACTTTCCTGAAGAATTTAACTCCGGACTCTTTCGGCATGATCATATCGAGGATGATCAGATCAGGATTACATTCGTCGAGCTTATCAAGACCATCTTCGCCATCAACAGCCTCAAATGCTTCATGGCCGTTATCCCTCAGTACTGTAGTTAAGAAAATCCTGGTATCCTGTTCATCTTCTACAATTAAGATCCTTGCCATGTTGGTGCCTCCTAATTTTTTTTTCTTCCGATGTGTCCCTGAAGTTAAGATTAATATAGCCTTAACACAATTTCTTTATTTTCTTTTTTTATGAATATAAAACCTTTTTTTATCCTATTTAAAACTATGCCGGGCAGACAATAAAAAAAGAGCTTTAAAGCTCTTTCATAATCATACTGCTTTGTATAAAATAATACTTCTTACTTCTTTGCCTCTTCCGCGAGAAGGTCAATAGCACGCTCGATCGGGATCCGGTAAATACCTTTTTCCTCATCCAGAACCTTGTATGTTGTCAACGCCTCTTCTTCCCTCTCATTTAGTTGCTGGAGGTTTTCCGGTTTCGGTTTTTCAATTGATTCATACAGGAGAAATTCTTCGTCTGATCGAAAATATATCCCTCCGAAAATAAGGATAGCCATGATCAGGAAAAACACAAAAAAACCACCGATGAAAACCGGGATCATGCTTCCTTCTTTATCTTCAAATTTCTTATTATTAGATTTCATGATTCCTTAGTTTGTAAAATTTATCGATGCATCGAGTTTTGGATCACCAACCGGGACAAGCGGATTTGCGCTGAATTTTCTCCATAGGAAGAACAGGAAGAAACCACCCAGGGCAATGAAGGTTGTGAAGTCGATCCACGAAACGTGAGCGCCATGCTCATGCAGGCTTGGCAGTACGAGCCAGTATATATCAATATAATGCATAACCAGAAGCCAGATGCATATGAATTTTATCATCACCGGATTCCGTTTTGAAGCCCTGGTCATGAGCAGAATAAACGGAACTATGAAATGTCCGAATATTATTATGTAGCCGAATACCTTCCATGAACCTTCCCAGCGGTGCAGATACCAGAGTGTTTCTTCAGGTATATTGCCATACCAGATCAGGAAATACTGTGAGAATGCTATGTATGCCCAAAAGACCACAAAGGCAAATATCAATCGTGACAAATCATGGTAATGCTCGATAGATATGACACCTGATAAGATATTGTTCTTCTGCAATAATAAGGAAAACAGGGAAATGAATGCAAGAAAACCAAGCAGGATTCCGCCGAAGAAATAAGCACCATAGATCGTCGAATACCAGTGTGCATCCAGCGACATCATCAGGTCAAAACTGAAATATGTGATACTGAAAGCAAACAGTATCATTCCAATAGCACTGATTTTTCTCTGGCTTTTCAGAATATTGTCAGTATATCCCGCGTCTTCCTTTAACGACACTCTATAAAGCAGGAAGCTGAAAATGATCCAGACCATGAAATACATGATGATCCTGATAATAAAGAATGTATCATTTAGATAACCGGTCTTTTTTTGGATCAGGTGATCCTCCGCAACGACCTCCGGTACACTCCAGTGATACAGTTCATTCATACCAAGAATTATTGGAATTACAAAGACTGCCATATAGGGCAGGGTCATCATGAAGCTCTCGGATATTCTTCTCAGAACAACACTCCATTTGCCGTTTACCAGGTGGTGAAGCATTGTAAAAAACAATCCTCCAAGCCCGAACGTTACCCAGTATACGAATGAAGCGAGATATGAATGAAAGAACTGCTCAGGATCAGAAAAATACCCAACGAGGCTCAATACTGCACCTGCTGCTCCCGCAACAAGGAACATTTTCCCAGCTTTTCCGGGATTGCTCAATTTGTAGGTGTCTTTATCGATAGTCATATCCTGACTCACCTGATCTCGTCTCTTTTATCCTGAGGGACATCGGCTATTTTTCCATTCTGACTTCTTTGCAATGCCCTGATGTAATTTACTATTGCCCACCTGTCATTTACAGATATCTGGTATTTATAAGCAGGCATATCGTTAAAACCATTGGTCATCACATCAAACAGGTAACCGTCTTCGATATCCCGCAGCCTCTGCTCATGCAGTGATTTTGGCTGAGTGTAATTATAATGTGTAATAATTCCTGTGCCGTCACCTATCTTTGAATGACACGGAGAACAGAATATATCAAATCTTTCGCGGCCGTATCTCAGGTTATCTGCTGTTATCTGAACAGGACTTTTCTCAACAAATGAACCTGCTGTTGTTATTCCCGTATAAAAATCCGCATTCGCTCGCAGTTCTCCCCGTGCAACAGTACCGGGAACCGGTGTCAGATTCGTTCCCCGGGAGAAAATACCGCTTTCCGACTGGGATTTATATTTCGGTTGATCATCCATGTTCGGATTTAGATGTATTGGAGGCTTATCTGAGGGGCTGCCTCGAAAACAACCGGTGAATATAACCACTCCTGCTATATGCAGGATAAAGATTAGCCTGACAATATTTTCTATTTTGAATGCAGGTCTGTACATGATTAATTATTTATTGTTTCTATATTCTTTCCGCCGATCGACGACAGAAATTCCTTGGTTTTCTCAGTGTCGAATTTGCTGTCACCTGATTCTATCCCGATAAAAAAACCGTCATCAGTAACTTTTTCGAAATTCGATGATGAAAATATCGGATGATGCGGCCGTGGAAGCCCGTTCAGGGCAAGCATGACCACAAAAGTGAATATAGCCGCAATGGCTACAGTCAGACCGAATCCTACCGGAGCATATGCCTGATAACTGATAAAAGGTTTTCCCGATATTACTAAAGGATAATCGATAGCGTTAGCGTACCACTGAAGGCTAAGTCCGCCGATAACGGCAAAAAAGCTGATAAATGCTATGATATAACCCAGCGGAGAACGCCTAAGTCCCATTGCATCATCCATACCATGGATAGGAAATGGAGAATAGCAGTCAAACTTGCTGTAACCGGCATCCCTGGTTTTTTCAGCTGCTTGAAGCAACTCCCCGGGATCGCCAAATTGGGCTAATATTCCGAATATTTTCGTATCTTTACCGTTCATCGAATTATCCCTGACCTCCCGCTTTACCGTTGTCCTTCCCGTTATGATGAAAATGCGGATCTGCCTGCGGGAGTACTCCCTTTACTTCAGTAATTGAGATCATCGGCAGGAATCGCAGGAACAGGAGGAATAGGGTAAAGAACAATCCAAATGATCCTATGAATGTACCGATATCCCAGATCGTAGGCGAATAGTAATCCCAGCTTGATGGCAGAAAATCGTTTGCCAGTGAACTTATAACGATCACAAATCTCTCAAACCACATTCCTATATTTATAAATATCGAAATTATGAACATTGGAACAATACTTGTCCGTATCTTTTTAAACCAGAATAGCTGGGGAACGAAAACATTGCACGATATCATTATCCAGTATGCCCAGGCATATGGCCCGAATGCCCTGTTCAGAAACGCAAACGATTCATATTCATTTCCGCTGTACCATGCTATGAAGAACTCGGTTGAATAAGCATAACCTACCATCATACCTGTAACCATTATGATCTTGTTCATGAATTCAAGATGGCGGACAGTTATTATATGTTCGAGCTTAAATATTTTTCTTGCTAATATACTAAGCGTAACAACCATTGCGAAACCGGAGAATATAGCGCCGGCAACAAAATAAGGAGGAAAGATCGTAGTATGCCACCCCGGCAGCAGACTTGTCGCAAAGTCGGTCGATACAATACTGTGAACTGAGAGCACCAGCGGAGTGGAAAGCCCTGCAAGGATCAGGTACGCCATTTCATAATGTTTCCATTGACGGTTTCCCCCTCGCCACCCGCATGAAAGAACGCCGTATACAATTTTCTTTATCCTTCCTTTTGCCCTGTCTCTGAGTGTTGCAAGGTCGGGAATCAGCCCTGTAAACCAGAAAAGAAGAGATACTGTGAAATACGAACTGACTGCAAAAACGTCCCATAGAAGCGGACTTCGGAAATTCGGCCACATCTCCATCTGATTCGGAAGGGGGAACATCCAGTATGCTGCCCAGATCCTTCCTACGTGTATACCAGGAAAGACCAGTGCGCATATCACTGCAAAAATCGTCATTGCCTCGGCAAAGCGGTTAATCGAAGTTCTCCACCTCTGCCTGAGGAGGAATAGGATTGCGGAAATCAGGGTTCCTGCATGTCCGATACCCACCCAGAACACGAAATTTACTATCGCCCATCCCCATCCTACAGGCACATTTAATCCCCAGATACCTGTACCTTCCCAGACCAGATAGCCTATCATACCAAGGAGCATAAGCATCCCGCTGAAGGATACTGCAAAGGCAATGTACCACCACGTAGGAGTCTTTTTTTCCGGAATTACGCTGATATCCTCGGTGATCGAATGGAAAGTCGGATCACCCTGAATCAGCGGTGGATCTGTATAAACCTGTTTTTCCCTTTTTTCAGAAATACTCACATACGTTCCGTTTATTTATCAGTCTATTTCCGGATTAGGGTTTCTTATCTTTGCCAGATAAGACGTCCGGGGTCTTATATTCAATTCTTCGAGTACCCTGTAATCCCGGTTTTGTTGTTTTATTTTCGAAATCCTGCTATCAGGATCGTTTATATTTCCGAATACGATCGCGCCTGCCGGGCATGCCTGCTGGCATGCGGACATAACCTCACCATCCCTCAACTCCCGGTTTTCGAGCTTAGCAGTATATTTCGCGCGTGTCAGCCTTTGCTGGCAATAAGTACACTTCTCCATCACACCCCTCGAACGCACTGTAACATCCGGATTGTTCGCCATTTTCTGTACTTCAGGAGTGTCTTTTGTGAAATTAAAAAAGTTGAACCTTCTGACCTTGAACGGGCAGTTGTTCGAACAATACCTTGTACCGATACAGCGGTTATAGACCATATTGTTCAAACCCTCTTTATCATGGACTGTAGCGGCAACGGGGCATACCTGTTCACAGGGCGCCATCTCGCAATGCTGACATCCCATCGGCTGGTATAATACCCCGGGATCACTTGTATTACCCTCTGCTCCGGAGAAATACCTGTCTATCCTGATCCAGTGCATCTCGCGGCCCTTCTCTACTTCTTCCCTGCCTACGACCGGGATATTATTCTCACTCTGGCAAGCCACAACACAGGCATTACAGCCGTTACACAGGCTAAGATCAATTGCCATGCCCCACTGGTAACCTTCATCATACTTATGGTCTTTCCACATTGACTTCAATGGGGGATGTTCAACCATCTCCTTTGCAAATTCCGGATGGTCTTTGTATTCCAGAATTCCCGCTTCCCTGACTATAGGCCGACCATCGAGACTCCAGTGGTCCTGTGTCGAGGCAAGATCATATTTTGAACCTGTTATTATTACCTCTACACCTGATATCACCCACGGGGAAAAACTTGTTCTGAGCTTGTAGGTATTAAATCCGGCCGAAGAGGCGATCCTCCCTGCCGATTCCCTGCCGTAACCAAGATCGACTGTTATGGAATTATCCGCAGCACCGGGAAGTATCCATGTAGGGATATCTATTGACCAATCACCGCTACTCAAGCTCAGCAAATCATTATTTTTAAAACCGAGTTCTTCAGCAGTTGCGGGGCTTATCAAGGCTGCATTATCCCAGGTTAACTTTGTCAACGGATCCGGGAGTTCCTGAAGCCAGCCATTATTTGCAAATCTGCCGTCAAATGTTGCAGGTGATGGTTTAAAAACTAATTCAATACCCCCGGTCTCCGCCTGAGGATATGTTCCGAAAAGTCTTCTGAGAGATGCTGTGTCTGTTCTTACCCTTACATTACCCGATCTGCTGTCCGGAAGGACACCGTCGTGAAGAATCCTTTTCCATTCGTTCTCAAAATTGCTCTCGGATAGCCATCTGCGCCAGGTACCTCTGACAATATCATAACTTCTGCCGTCATTACCGTTAGCGATAAGGTTGAATATCTTGACAAGGTCCTTACCTCCGAAAAGCGGCTCAATCAAGGGCTGAATGACACTCATTGTCCCGTCAGCTGATCTGGCATCCCCCCAGCTTTCAAGATAATGAGCCAGCGGAATATGCCATTCAGAGAGTACCCCTGTCTCGTCCATGTATAAACCGAAATGGATAGTGTGATCAACTTTTTCCATCAAATTCCGGAATTCCAGGTTAGCAGGGCAATTGTAAACGGGATTGGTATCGATCATCATAAGTGTATTGACCGATCCTTCATTTATCGCTCCGACCAGTTCTAAAAGGCCGTTGGTGTCTGACAGTGATCTGTCTTCTGTTTCCAGATAATTTATTGTTGTCCCGTTATTTTCAAGTGCTTCATTGATCGCAAAAACCAGGGCATGAACATAGGGAGACTGGTCTCTGCCTGCTATCACTACGCATTCGCCTCTGCTGCCCGCAAGGTCCAGCGCGATCGGTGAGACAAACTTTGTAATACTTGCATCCGAAAGGTTGAAATCAATATTAGAAGCTCCCTCAACCACCACTCCCATACTACCCAGCTCCCTTGATATTGCTGCAGCAAATGAACTTATCTGAGAGTTTTTCAATCTGATGCGGTGGTCTGCCATGCTTCCCGTAACAGAATAACTGCTTTCGGCCATATAAAGCCTGTTCATTTCATCTTCTTCAGACTGTAGTTGCCTACCCTCGCTGAATCCTGCAGTGTTTGCAATATTGTTGCTTTCAAGATTAAGGAAGTCTGAATCGAGGGACAGTATCACTTTTGCATTATCAAAATTGTATACCGGCTGTAGTGTTCTTCCAGTCGCCAGTCTTATTCCCTCTGTGATATTTTCATCACTAACCGGCTCGTATGTTACCCATCTTGCATTTGGGAATCTTGAGAGAAATCTCTCTTTTAGCCTTGCAAGAGTAGGAGAGGTGAACTGACCGCCAAAAACCGCAAGACCCTCGCCTCTGCTGCCTATAAATTCACTGTAACGGGAATTCCAGAATGATATGAAATCATTCCATGTTCTTTCTTCACCCTTTTCAAGAACGGTAGATGACCTGTCCGGATCATACAGGCCGAGAATTGATGCCTGGATAAATGCATTTGACCTGCCCATTGTCGCCGGGTGCCCGGGATTACCCTCGATCTTGGTAGGCCTACCTTCATGGCTTTCCACCAGAACACCGTAAGCATCACTGCCGAAAGGCATCGTCGTGGCATAATACTGCGGGATGCCCGGAGTGATCTCTTCCGGCTGGATCACATACGGGATCACCTTTTCAACAGGTTTCCTGCATCCGATCAGCCCTGCGAGTGAGAGCGAAGCACCCATTAGGGTTAGAAATTTTCTACGCGAGACGGGATCCCTGACTTCATCGAGGCTGTCGGGAAATTCATTTTCGAGGAATTTCCTGAATTCCGGTGTATCGGCGAGCTGATCGAGGCTGCGCCAATACTGTTTTCCGCTTATTATTAGTTCTTTGCTCATCTATGACATCCCGAACAATCAACCGGGGGTGAAATATTCCTTTCCATTTTATACTTTAATGCCAGTTCAGCCTGGTTCTCCGGCGGTGTCCATTTCATGTTTGTGATTTCACTCAGCGGACGGAGATGCTGATCCGGTTCTCTATGGCAGTCCAGACACCATCCCATACTCAAAGGTTCGACCTGGGTTACTACTTCCATTCCGGCGACGTTACCGTGACAGCTGAAACAGCCTACTCCTGCACGCGTATGCGCGCTGTGGTTAAAATATGCATAATCCGGCAGATCGTGAATCCTTTTCCATTCGATCGGCATACCACTTGTGTAACTCTCCCTGACCGGATGGAGCTTTTCACTATTTGTAAGTATGATCTTATGGCAGTTCATGCACGTATTGGTTGGAGGAATTGAAGATACGGTTGATACTTCAACAGAAGTATGACAATACCTGCAGTCGAATCCGAAATCTCCGGCATGAAGCTTATGACTATACTGCACCGGCTGAATCGGCCGATAACCAACATCAGTGTATTCGGGTGATCCGTAGTACCAGACAAAACCCACTGCCATGACAGCGCCGAACAGGACGACCGCTGCGATTATCGGCGGTGTATTGTTAGTCCATTTGGGAAAAATCTGAGCCAAAAACAACCTTTCAATAAAATGAATGGTTCAATATTGACCTTAAAATGAGATTATTTATAACTGTAGAAATACGAATCGAAAAGAAAAAAGTACTGCTCTTATTATCAAAAAAACCAACTATTGTCATTCGTTCAATTACAACGTCTGATAACAGTAAAGTACCCTCATATCGATATAAACATACAATTTTTGGAATAGGTATGCAAGAAAAAAAAGGCCGATGTTAAGTAAATATGCATATAAACATCCGATTTAAATAAAAATTATAAAGAAATCACTCAAATTGAAACGAATGAGTATGTAAATTTGTTTTGTATTTAGCATCATATCTCGCAATGGGTATTTCTTTTAATTGGACAATCAAAATATTGCTTATAGAGTACTGAAGCAAAAAGTTTCTTGATTTTGAGAAGTCATGAATGTATCTTTTTAGGGACTCATCCGGAACAACTGCTTCAATCTGCTTTAAATAATATATAAAGGATATCCTATGAACTATCCTATCTGGGAAATGGATCTTGGCTTCGGTCTTTTAATCGCCATGGTCGCTATTACTCATGTATTTATTTCTCATTTTGCGATAGGCGGCGGTTTTTTCCTTATTCTCACCGAGTATTATGCCTACATAAAAAAAGACAACAAGATAATGCAGTATGTAAAGCTGCACAGTAAATTCTTTGCGCTGGTTACACTTGTTTTCGGTGCCATCAGCGGTGTGGGTATATGGTTTACTATCGGTTTGATTAATCCTGCCGCAACAATAGCTCTGATACACACTTTTGTTTGGGCGTGGGCTATCGAATGGGTTTTTTTCCTGGTCGAAGTAGTCGCCGGAGTAGTATATTACACGACATGGAACCGGGTATCACAGAAAAATCATTTCATAATAGGGTGGATATATTTTATTACGGCATTCCTTTCCCTTGTAGTGATCAACGGAATACTGACATTCATGCTTACTCCAAACGTCTGGCTTGAAACCAGAAACGTTTGGGAAGGAGCATTTAACGTAACTTTCCTGCCGTCTCTTTTCACCCGGACTTTCATTTGCGTAGCTCTGGCCGGTGTATATGCTCTCGTGACAGCATCATTCATGAAAGACAAAGAAACCGGAAGAAAGATCATAAGGTATGCAGGGATCTGGATCCTGACCGGTCTGGCATTCGCAATCCCCTCAATGGTCTGGTATTATTATAATCTGCCGCTCGATGTTACCGAGATCCTGTCAAAAAGACTGCCGACTACCTGGAATGCATCTTTAGCACTTGCGATCTCCGGAGGAGTTCTATTAATTCTCTCATTGATCCCGATTGTTGTTCCGAAGTATTTTCATAAAAGCATGGCATTCGTTCTTGGATTTGTAGCATTCATTGCATTCGGTTCATTCGAATTTGTCAGGGAATCAGCAAGAAAGCCGTATGTTATCTACGGTTACATGTATGTAAATTCTTTGAGGCCTGAAGAATACCCGGTGATAAAGGAAACCGGGGGTGTGCTTCAATACGCAAAATGGGTTGAAAATAAAGATACAACTGACCGTCTCGCTGCCGGGAAAGAGGTTTTCAGAGTAGCATGCAGGAACTGCCATTCGATTAATGGTTACAAAGGACTCAAGAAAACACTTAACGGTCTTAATAAGGATTTTATATCCGAGGTTATCCAAAGACTTGAGCTGTTAAAGGGGAAAATGCCTCCATTCCCGGGCAATGAGAGCGAAAGAGAGGTGCTGGCAGAATATCTCCACAGCATTACCGAACCTGATTTCAAGATCTCTTCAGGCGAGGAGGTATTCAATAAAAGGTGTAATATCTGCCATAACAAAACCGGAGAATACAGGAATCTTAACAGCCTCCTGAATGTGCATGACAGGGAGTCGCTATTGAAAAGAATACCGGCCCTCGGCAGTATGCAGAAGAAAATGGCGCCATGGTCCGGTACGGACGAAGAAGCAAGGATGCTGGCAGAGTACATAGCCTCCTGGTATTTCGGTAATGAACAAAATCAGGAAAGGAGATAACGTTATATGGAACCTATAATAACCTCTCCGAACACTTTACCGATACCCGCACCATACTGGGTGATACTCCCACTGCTGATTCTTACGTTCCTGGTGCACCTGATTTTCATGAATTTGCTTCTCGGAGGAACAGTCCTGTCTGCGTTCAATATTATCTTTAAAAAGAACGATCCTAAGAAAGTGCATTTATCAAAGAAACTCTTCAGTTTCACACCTGCAGTAATCGCTGTTGCAGTTAATTTCGGTGTGGCTCCACTTCTCTTTGTTCAAACCTTGTATGGCCACCTGCTATATTCTTCATCAATTCTAATGGCTATTTTCTGGTTCTCTGTTATACCACTGGTGATAATTGGATATTACGGCACTTATCTTTTGAAGTTTAAATGGGATAGGGTTAGTAATCAAAGGGTGTTGGTAACAGGTGTTGTATCCGTCATCTTCATGGTCATCGCATTCTTTTTTGTAAACAACATGACATTGATGCTTAGGCCTGAACAGTGGTACGAGCATTATTTCAAATCACCTTCAACAGGCACTTTGAACTGGTGGGATATTCAGATCTACCCGAGGTATCTCCATATTTTTCTGGGCGCCCTGGCTGTAACCGGTGTTTGGACTATGATCATCGGTATCAGAGGAAAGACAGGGGACCGTGAATGGTCAGAGTGGGCAGTAAAATACGGATCAAAGGTCTTCTTCTATACAACAATGATCAATATTGTGATAGGTTTCCTCTTTATGTTCGCTAATCCCAAACGTGTCTGGATGATATTTATGGGACAGAATAAGCTGGCGACTCTGCTTTTTATACTGTCTCTTGTAGTAGCTGTAAAAGTATTAACAACTGCCAGAAAAGCAGGAAAAGATCCGTCAAATAAAAAGCATGTATGGAATACAGCAGGTGAATTGCTAACTATCCTGCTGTTCATGGTAATAATGCGCCATCAGCTCCGCGATGCTTATCTTGAACCATACTTCAAGATAAACCAGCTTGAATCAGCGATCCAGACCGAGTTGTTTGCAGTATTCATTCTCATGCTTATTCTCGGTATGATCTCCCTCGGCTGGATGATTAAGGTTGTATTAAACATGAAACAGGCAGAAGAAACTTAATGGTAATTATATAGATAAAGAAAAAGCCCTCCTTCTGAAGGGCTTTTTTTTATTTCATTCTGACTTTCTGAGATATATCCACCTTCCTATTCGCATTTCTCGACTTGCCCGTCCTGCCCTGCTGGTTCGATGCCTTGCTCAAAATGACAAAATATCTAACGAGTCTGCCATTTCGACCTGAATCCTGAGCTTGCGAAGGATGAAGCGGAGAAATCTCAGAAAGGTCTACAAACTACTCTGATTGATCTCTTTTTACTTTATCGACTCAAGCACCAGTTTAACTACATCATTAACGGCCGGGCACCATCTTAGAACGACAAGCAGATCATGTTCCTGGTCGACATATATGTAGTTCCCCCCGAAACCGGCAGCATAAAAAGCTGATTCGGTCGCATCCGGAAGCCTTTTTTTGTCTGTATTCAGCCACCACATATACCCGTATGAAGGATTTGCAGGGGATGGCTGCCTGAGCAATTCTATCCATCTCTCTGATATCAGCTGTTCATTTTTCCATTTTCCATTCCTGAGGAAGAGATAACCAAACCTGGCATGATCGCGGGTACAGATGAAGAATCCTCCTCCCCAGTGTCCACCACCCGATACAGACTGGATATGCTGCCCATCCAAAGTTACCCATGAATTCTTATATCCATGCCATCTCCATGTTGGAGATGCACCTATAGGATCCATTATCTCTTCACGGAGGATTTCCGGCAGAGGTTCACGCATGACCATCAGGAGTGAATATGCAAGAAGGTTCACACGAACATCGTTATATTTGTATTTCGTTCCCGGTTCGAACAGCTCGCGCTCGTTTCCTTTATCTCCTATCCTTCTTCTACCCGGCCTGTCTGCCCAGTCAGGTTTGTCCCATAGAACACCCGACCAGTCTGATGACTGGTTCAATAGATGTTCCCAGGTGATCTTTGAATTGTGATCCGAATCGAATTTTCCGTCGCGCACATAGTCCTTAACAAAGTCGTGGACATCCCGGATCATGCCTTTATCAAGTGCAAGCCCGGCAACAGTAGAAAGATAGCTTTTCGTTACACTGAAGGTCATATCGATCCTTTTAGTATCACCCCATTCTTTTATGATGTAACCATCCTTTACAATGATCCCGTTCTGCGATCCCCGTTCCTTAGTCGGGCCGACAATCGAATTGTATGGCTCATTCGCAAAAGATATCGCTACCTGGTGCGCAAGGTCCTTCGATCCCTGATACTCACTATCTATTGCCAGCTTTACTGCCTGCTCAATCAGAGCTGGATCCATTCCGACTTCTGAGGGATCTTTCTTTTCCCATTCTCCCCATTTTCCGGGATAGTAAACACTCTGAGCCGAAAGCACATGAGGGGTGATAATACTTAATAACAATATTAGAATTATCGATCCGCGGAACACCCTGATGCACATTATTTCATTTGATCTCATTACAGTCTCCCATCTGATAATTAGTCCGTTTAGGTATTTACAACTTAAGGAATATACAAATTTTAACCTCGGATTTACAAAAATATTCAATTTTATTTAAGAAATTGTTTGGAAAGTGCGAAACTTTTTCCTAATTTAAGTGTATTATTATAGTAATACAGTTATACAGATGAGACCGGATATTATGAATTCACAGTCTTCACTTATGTTTCAGATACAGCCAAGTTCGGGAACTCCTATCTACAGGCAGATAATTGACCAGGTAAGCAGGCTCGTTATCAGTGGATTTCTGAAACCAGGTGATGAACTTCCCTCTGTCAGACAGGCAGCAGGTGAATTAGAGGTGAATCCTATGACAATATCTAAGGCATACAGCATGCTCGAAGCAGGCGGTGTGCTTGAGAGGATGCGCGGTAAAGGAATGATCGTAGCATCAGGGCAGGACTCTTCTAAGGACATCCGGAAGCGGCTAGAAATAATCCGTCCGATTCTTGAAGAGGCTGTAACACAGGCCGGACAGTTGGCTCTGCCGAAAGAATCAATTATGGAACTGCTATCCGAATTATTGGAGGAAAAAAATGAGTGAAACCGTTATCAGCATAAATAAATTGAGCAAGAAATTCGGTGATAAAATTGTTCTGAAATCAGTAGATATTGAGATTCCCAGGGGTACAATTACGGGATTAATCGGGAAGAACGGCGCAGGGAAAACTACTCTTATCAAATGTCTACTGGGATTTCTTAAACCGAGCAGCGGTACATCGTCAATGTTGTTTGAAAATTCATGGGAACTGAGTAATGATGTCCGGCACAGGATAGGTTATGTGCCCCAGGATCCGGTATCCATGAAATGGCTTAAGATCCGGTCAATGCTCGATTATACCGGCGCCTTTTACTCTAACTGGAACATGAAATTTATTGACTCTCTTCTGGGAGAATGGGATCTCGATCCGGATGCAAAGATCAGCACTTTGTCCGAAGGAGAAAAGCAGAAACTCGCTATAATAATGGCTCTCGGACATGATCCGGAGGTACTGATCCTTGACGAACCGGTTGCAAGCCTGGATCCCGCATCGAGAAGGTATTTCATCAAGAGACTTATCGAGATGAATCTCGACCAGAACAAAACTATGCTGTTTTCTACTCATATTATGTCCGACCTGGAACGGATCGCAGCCGATATAGTCCTGCTGAAGGAAGGGGAAATAGCATACAAAGGAAACCTGTCTGACCTGAAAGACAATATTCGCCGGATTCATTTTCAGTCCACCTCTGATTTACCGGAAATGATTCCAATGAATAATGTAATCAGCAGTTACGTTAACAAAACAACTGCTACATTCACCGTGAATGGGTTTGAGGAGGAAGAAATTCAGCAGATCGGCAGAGATCTTTCCGCATTTGTAACCATCGAACAACTGAATCTTGAAGAAATCTTCCTGGAGCTGAACAAATGAAAACTATTAAATACATTTTAGTCTCATACACACAGATGGAGTTTATCCACCTGTTCAATTTCGCCTTAGGAATAGTATATTTTATTGTTGGTTCCCTGAAAGTATTTGCAGGAACAGACGGTTTTCACGACGATTTCTTCTCAACCTGGCATTTCTTCCTGCTGGCTCTTATTATGGTAGCTTCTCAGCTTGTAACTCAGACACAAAGACTAATAAAATTCAATTCAGGAAATTTGATCCCGGATAAAATGTCATATTACTTTCTTGCTGCAGGAATTGTGTATTTTCCATTTTTTGCGCTACCCGTTTTCAGTGTGATTTATCTTGGCCTGCCCATCCTTCCTCATATATCAATGCTGCTGATCATTACAGGTACAATCCTGGTTTTCAATGAAATGCCGTTTGCAAATAACAAGTCGAAAAGAAAGGGCGGCAAAAATACTATGCTTCTCGGACTCGGTATAATAATTGGTTCTTATGTGCTTCTGGGATTCCCGCTTGGCAAAGGACTTGACTCACAGTTCCCAAAGCTCATTAGGTTTATTCGTGATCACAATTTATCTCCGATAATTCTCCTGTCAGCGTTGTGGTTTTTTCACAGAGCAAAAATTTTGTATTCTAAACTACGTATCAGTGATACGGCATATGGAGAAAACAGCGGTTCTGATCCGATGAATAGAACTCGTTATGATGAAGCAAATCCGGGTGTCTTAAAACTGGCGGAGACAAAACTGATCGGATCTTTAAAAAAGGCTGCAACGGATTCCCTTACAGTATTGCGACAGGCTGAACTCTTCCAGTACAGTCTTTTCAATCCAAGAATATCCGTATGGATTTATACTTTATTAGTTTTAGTATTAGCAGTAAACGGTATTGTATATCTTTTATCTATTATGATGTCAGAACGTTTTTCAGGTGTGCTTTTATATATGCTGCCTCCATCGGTGATAACCTTAGTAGCTTACTATTCGGATGCTGCGAGACTCTCACTGGAATTCCTTCAACACAGGAACAGGCTCGCAATGCTCAGACATCAATCCAGGTATGACTCGAGGAAGAAATTTGCAGTTATTGTTCTCTTCTCATATCTGTATGCAGCAATAAAAAGGTTTATTACATTAACACTTGTTATAATGATTGTCAGATTTATCTTTCCTGACTTTTTCTATATAAAACTTTCTTCTATCCCCGTAGTTTTAGCCTCAGGACTGCTAGTTTACATGATCGTAATATCAATTTCGCTGATCCTGAGTGATGACATTAGGTCAGCTAATTGTGTCGGATGGAATATAGGCACAATTATTTCTGCATTCGCAGTGTGGAAAGTACTCCAGCAATACTGGCACTACGGACCCGAAATTTACCTCTCCTGGATCCTTATCCTGGGTATTGGCGCAATTACCGGCGTTTTACTGCTGCATGCATTAAAATGTCTGTCGGGATCTGAGCTGGACTTCGCCAGCCCCGAACAACTGATATAAGGTAAAATTAATTCAAGCCGGTTAGCTATCGCTTCTTTTTTTCTGCAGTCTTTGTCAAAAGTAGAAAATAGTAGATTGAATAACACATACATACTATGGCCATTGCCGGGATAGGCAACTTTGTGTTTGATATAAATAATCGCATTAATATAGTTTTCAGATCAATTTTTCGCGTATACTACACTCCAGTTTACTTTAGTATTTGCTTTTGATTTTATTCCGATCACACGCATTATCCCATCCCTGGTGTTAGAAACCACATCAGCATTGTCGCATATAAATTCACTGTATGAATAACCTTCAGGCTCTGAGAGATAAATCACATATGTATCGTTTCCGACTATGGCGCTGGTCCCTGAAAGAACGCTATTATCCCAATCAACAATCTCGAGTTCGAATCCTCCGCAGGTTATGTGTCTGTTGGTTGCGATGATCTGCGGGTAATCAACTCTTTTCCTGATACTGAATAACTGACAGTTGTACAATGGATCTATACTGCCGGTATAAAACTTATTGCTAAAACTTCCCAGCAACTCTTTCGACCAGAACTCGAAAACAAAGTATTCATTGCTGTCCGGCAGACCAAGGTGGCTGAAATATATCTCCGGGATTTCATCTCCTGTTCTGCCCAGAACCATCCAGTTTTCAAAATCTCTGTTGATTTCCAGCAGGTACAGATCACAACGGGGTATCCTGTCGGAATCAATCCATCTGATCTCGTCCCCGCTAACCTCGGAATCAACCATTTCAAGATGCATCGAGCGTGACGGATCGACATCGAAAATCTGTCCCGGAAGTGTAAACAATACAGGAACAGCTCTCTTTGCAGGCTCGATAATTTCGGTTTTGTAGACTTCGGGTTTATCGGTCAGCATAAACAATGAACCCGTTAGTGAGGTAATCATACATGACCTGTATGCCTCCTCCCTCGACAGCTCGATATGGTCGGGATCGTTTCTCCATACCACGTTATTGAAAGAGTTGTATTGCACCAGCCCCGCATATCCGAATCCATCACCTCCTATCCTGCAGCCGTCAATTATTCCAGTCAGCTCCGGCCTGATCCCCCAGCACCCGAGCATGAAATTATCCCTCCCGATCTCATCCCTTATCGTCTTAACGAAGGTCCGGTATGTCTCCACAAGGTCCACATTTTTATCTTTAAAATAGTCAGAAAAACTGTTATATCCCTCGTATCTGAGATGACGGAGAGCATCAACTTTGAAATATCTCCATCCCATTTCCCTGAATCCCGCATATAAAGGCCTGATGATCCTGCTGAAAACCTCCGGATTCGTCCCGTCCATTATATACCCTACCCAATTACCGTATGCCGGATCACCGTTCTCATCAGAGACAAACATATCCCTATTGGCACTTACATAGTCTTCCTGGTGAAAACTTGTATATGTCCAGATTCCCGGTTTCAATCCCTTGTCGAGGATGTACTTACTCAAATTATCCAGTCCAGATGGAAATTTTTCATTAGGAATCAGCCAGGTCTCAGGAGTTCCTGCAGGTTCCTGCTGGAAACCATCGTCCATCTGTATATACTCATACCCGAAAGGAGACAATTCCTCGGAGATCACATCTGCAGCATTCTTCATTTTTTTCTCGGAAACGTCCTTAAAATATGCAAACCATGAACACCAACCGACTACAGGATCCTGCCAGACCCTGTATTCCCATGGCTTGAAATACTTTAATCCCCTGTGCCTGTTATAAAATGCCGGTCTAAACCTAAGTATGATGTCATGTCCGGTGATCTCTATCCTGAATGTGTTTTCATTTTCCGTATAAGTCTCCGGAATGATCTTTACATCCGAAGGGAAATCCAGGGAAAGAGCCCAGTCATTCCTTCTGTCATATACAGCCCTGTTAAGAAGACTGCTGCTGAGCCCCGAGGAATGACGTACAATGTCCGGTCCGGTTCTCTTCCGGTCTGCCTCGCAGGGAAAACCTTCCCCGCTGGTACTAATGTAGCCTACAAGCTTAAGAGGATTCTCCCAGTCCCGTGTTGTCCATTTCATGACCTGGTTGATCACGCCGCCATTATTGACAACATTTTTTGAGAAGTCGTTCTCCTCAGAAAAATTCTCAATCTGCGCCCTCAGAATAATCTTACCTCCATATTCCAGAATTATGCTCTGTCCATCCCATTCCAGATCAGCTGCTGCGTTTATCGGCGCTGAAAATTGATCAATCTGTTTGGAATTTGATTTTAATGGGCATGCAAATATCAAAATTGATATTAAAAATTTCGTATAAATCAATATAGACTTTCGATGATTCATCACTTATTCCTTTATTGGACTCCACTTTATGATGAATTCCTTTGCTTTTTTTCTTGTTTTTGGGCTTATACTATCCTTCTGGGCTGATACGAATGATAATATTTGTTCCTTTTCATTTTCGTTAGCAAGGTCGAAACAATCATCGAAAGATTCGACAACATAAGCCTTGATTAATTCAGGTTGCCTGCATTTACTTATCTTATCAATATCTAATAACTTTGGAAGGATTTTTTTCTTCAATTGAGGTTTTGCCCTGATCACCTTCCCTGATTTTCCTGCTATATGCGGAGATATAACAGGACTTTCATGTGCAAGCAGCCCATAGAACTCATCGAAGATTTTTTTAAACTTATCCTCCTTGTCAACCTTAAAAAGGTTGACCAAAAGGTGAATTGCTGAAAATTTCTTAGACAATTCGGGCTCGGACAACAAAGAGGCAAGATCATCCCAAGCATGATACAGTTTTTCCGGTGTCAGCTCACTTACAGGTAATAATGTAAAATAGTGTTTATCGCGCTCTTTTGCATTTCCGGAATGCAGTCCCTGTAGCGCTTTATTGATTTTAGCATCGGCTGACATAGAAAACAGTCCTCAATAACGAGGTTACTATGGTGCAAATTTTAACCTGGTCTTGAAAATTAATTCTCGACTTTGATCTTTAAAAGCGTTTTTACTATGTCGACATCTCCTTTCGACCTGACATCAATTCGGACTCCCCTTCCCTCCATGTATTTTTTCTCATTCTTTATGGTTTCGATCAGATCCTTTGGAAGATCACTATTTTCACACGCAGCAACAGCCTTATCGCCAAGAACAAATACGATACTGAAGTCATTTTTGAACGGAAGAAGGAATAAAAGATTTCTTTTCTTCTTGAAAACCTTCATCTGCCACCCGTATTTTTTTCCGTAATGTTTCCATTCGATCTTTATGTTATCCAGCTCAATATGAATGTGATTCAGGATTTCTTTTAAATATTCTGCCTTTTCACCAATCACTTCCATTAGCGCGATTTCATCCGGTTCAATCGACTTATCCGTAAATACCGAATTCATTATATCCTCGTTTAGTTAGTAATTAAAGTGTATTTTTTATATCCTTTGCGATTATACAAAATGATTTATACGATAAATACCACAGGATTGATTTTCAAATTAAATTTTAAACACCCAAACTCATTTCACGATCTTTGCGATTACAAGCGTAACGTCATCGTATAGCTCGTATCCTCCGATATAGTCGTTCATATCATTGATCAGTTCTTTCATCATATTATCAGGAGTAAGCTCTATATGCTTCTTCACAGAAGACACAAAACGCTCATACTCATAGAATTGCTGCTGGTCATTCATCGCTTCAATAATTCCGTCCGAATAAAAAACCAGGACGTCATTCGGCTGGAGTGAATACTGACATTCCAGGTATTCACAGTCATTGACAATTCCCAGTGGGAACTGCTTGCGGGATTTACTTCTGGGAAGGTCGATAACTGTGCCGTCACGCCATAAAAGCGGCAGTGGCAATCCGGCATTAGTATAATTAAGCGTCATCGTTTCCAGGTCGATAACACCATAAAACATAGCAACGAACATATTTTTCTTAATATCTTTCTTCAGCCTGGAATTTGCTATGCTCATCACCCTGTCTGTTTTTTGCTTCTCTTCGGCTGCGAACCTTACTGTACTCATCGCTGCAGACATAACAATTGCCGAAGATACCCCATGCCCGGATACATCCCCGATCACAATTCCGAGTTTACCCGGTCCGGGTTCGATAAAATCATAGAAATCTCCACCGACCTGCTTTGCGGGTATAGATTCTGCACTTATCCTTATGCCGGAGACGTCGGGGCAGGTTTCCGGCAGCATACCCATCTGCATTTC
Organism: bacterium; assembly: GCA_028278455.1. Lineage (GTDB taxonomy): Bacteria > SM23-31 > SM23-31 > SM23-31 > SM23-31 > JANQEH01. The sequence goes on along the minus strand of JANQEH010000162.1, from coordinate 26,139 downwards.
CTTTGCAAGCTGAAATTCATGCCATATCTTTGAGTTGTCTCTGAGCGACTTTACCATCTCATTGAATGAGCCGCTCAACCTCCCGATCTCGTCGTCTGATTTGTGATCGATCGAAACATCCCAGTTGCCTCGTGCAACTTCCTTAGTGTTATCGATCAGTATCTGGATGGGTTTGAACATCTGCCGGATTGTAAAAAATACGACTATTATTCCCACCAGGGATACAACGATTATTACGTTAATAGTAGTCTGCTTGACGACCTCACTGCTCGAGAAGATATCCTGCTCATATCCTGTTGCAAGCACTACCAGGTCAAGAGGCGCAAAGTATTTATAATACCCTATCTTCTTCTCACCCTGCCTACCTTCTGCCTCGGTCTGTTGGATGTACCTGGTAAATCCTCCAAAGCCGTTCTCCCTCCCATTTAAGTCGATCCTGTCCAGGATATCCATTATATGTGGGAATTCGTCATTATACAGGAGCAATCCTTCATTAGAGGGATGAATTACAAGTTTTCCCTTTTCCGGGCCGGATGCGTTACTCAGGACGGAAATATATCCACCCTCGGCAACACGGATAGCCGAAATACTGGTTTTTAGCTCGTCCGGTAGCCCGTTCCCGTTCTTGTGATTTTCCTCTATAAGAGTATAAGCTTCGTTTGTCTTTGACATTGTGAGCTCACGTGCCAGATCTTCGATCTCTTTGCGGGATTCGTAAAACGCAAAGTAACCTGCAACCGTAACTGTAAGAACGATCTCGATTATAGTAAGTAGGATTAGTTTAAGACGAAGTGTCATGTCCCGCCGTATGTATGGATGCGATATGTATGTTCTGTATATACGGATGTATCTGAATTATACAAAGAATTTATTTTTAAAACAATAATTAAATAAAACCTTATTTCTTGCAAAAGACGGTAATTTTGATTAAAATCATACAATAAAGATCCTGCCAAACCAAACAACATCATTATTTACGGGAGATTGTCAATGAAAAGAATCCTATCTCTGCCGGTAATTATTCTACTTATTCTTTTTATTTCATCATCTGCAAATTCGCAGACTGTTGACAGGATCTACTGGGGTGCCGATGTACCCGAAGGCTGGAACGGCAAATGGGAGAAGAAATACCAGACAGTACCCGAAAAGACTGAATACAACAGGACAACTTCATCATTCCAGGTACATGAATATATCAATATGCTAAAATGGAACAGCGAGAATGTCCATGTATTCAACATGTATACAAGCCCGCTCCGGAAAGTCTGCTCCGCCCTTGTACTCTCTGAACCCAGGATAACATCTCCCGAACAGGCAGAGCGTTCCGGAAAACCTGTTATATACATTCAGGGAAATATCCATCCTCCGGAAGCCGAAGGAAAAGAAGCTATCCTCATGGTCATGCGGGATATTCTCCTGGGTGATAAAAAATACCTTCTGGATAACCAGATCATTATCTTCTGCCCGAATTTCAATGTTGACGGCAACGATACCTGGAGAACAAGAGATGGAACTCCGAACATGATCGGATCGCGGACTAATTCGGGCGATTTCGACCTTAACCGGGACGCAATAAAACTTGAAACCACTGAATTAAAAGGGCTTTACCGGACAGTAATAAACAGATGGGATCCTGTCCTGTTCTTCGACGCCCATGCCATGGGGCGAGTGAAGCATGGGTATGCGATATGTTATGCCGGTTGCACTGTCCCGGCGGCACACCCTGGACCGAGAGAATATATATACAAGGACCTTTTCCCGGATGTCAGGAATGCTGTAAGAGATAATTTCGGGCTCGAAACGTTCACTCACTGCCTGCACGATGAAGACAACTGGCCTCCGACTGTCTGGAGTCATGAAAACGCCTACTGGAGTACAGAAGCAAAATTCGCCGCAAATGCTTACGGATTGAGGAACAGGATGTCGATACTGGTGGAGACAGCCGGATATCCGCCTTTTGAGAGGAAGATCTACGCCCAGTATGCATACATCACTGAACTACTCGAATATACGAATAAACACGGTAAAGAAATGCTTGAGATCTGCGAAGCGGCAGATGAGGATGTCGTCAAGAATATTCGGGAAAAAGCCTCATCAGGAGACCTTACAAACTTCGTGGAGGGTGACTATGAGTCTTACGGCAAGGTCAATATCTACGCATATAACCGGAACGAAGCAGAATACATTCCCGGAACAAGCGTTCAAAGGACCAAACCCGGAACTGCCGATGGTGAACCGGAATTATGCAGTGGTGTTGAGCACCTGACAAAGGCTGTAGGCATAAAAGAAGCTATTGTTCCTGCCGGTTATCTTATACCCGCAGAGCTGGATTTCATAGTTGAAAAACTCCGCATTCAGGGTATAAATGTCGATGTCCTGGACAGCCCGGTTACGGCTCATGGCGAGGAATTCGTGATAGACGGTATCCGAAAAAGATGGAGGGACAGGTACAACATGACAATACTCGAAGGTAATTTCGTACGGTCAGAAGGAAAGACATTCCCCGCCGGGACGTACAGGGTGGATATGGCCCAGCCGCTGGCGAATCTTGCTTTTTACGGACTGGAACCCGAGGTAAAGGATAATTTCACCGGCTGGAACATTCTTAACGACTACTTCGAAAAGATCGGCCTCGGCAAACGCAGCATCATCTACCCGGTGTTTAAGTATTTCCAGATCGAGAAGAGGTGAGGAGTGTAATTTCTAGAAAGATTGATTAATTTGCAGTTTTAGATAATAAAGCGGCCATTGTCTTTTCTTTCAAGAACCGAAGCTATAAATGAGCAAGTGACAAAGACATACTCCAAACCGGTAGACTTTTGGATATTCCAAATTTCACCAACATCTGGATCCGCATCTATACCATGATCAGCTGCATTTCTTATCTGTCCTAAATATTTTGCAGCTTCAACTATTTTCTTTGGTAGTTTGTTATCTGATCTGAATTTAGCAAGTTTTTGATTTATACCTGATGCTCCCGAGAGCTCAACATTTAACATAATTGATAATTTATATATGAATGATTCAATAGCCCTAGACGCTTCAGAAACTGCATTAATTGAATCTCCAGCATTTGCCCTTATCAAAGCTTGTGAAAGAGGTAAAATAATATCATTTCTATCTAAATCATTTGACTTATTACCAATCTGATTTCGAATAATGTATTCTGAGGTTGACAATTCAGTTGCGCCTTCTGCAATCTTTGATAAGACATTTTCAATACCACTGGAAACAATATCATACTGACCACCACCCTTACTAAATAGAGCATTGGTATAAGTTCCTAGACTAATTAGAGTATCTTTTATTTCTTCTCTGTGAGCATCTAAATCAAGCATTGTCTTTGTCTGTTGTGCAGCAGTGTCAACCGAGCCTGTGGCAGACAGTCTTTCTCTAAAAATAACAAAAGGTTTATATGATTCTAAAGCTATTCTCAATATCGAGGCTTTTCTTTTGTCGTTTGGAGTAGAAATAAACTTTACAAGAGGACCTAATGGTTCAAAAAAGTTATTATTACTTTTTATTAACATGAGATCTTGAGCAAGTTTGAGAGCATTTGAAGCTTGTTTATTCGAAATATCGCAAAAATCTTGAATTAACTCGATTGTTGTATTCTTATTAATTTGTACAGCTTCGACTACCTGTATAACTAGTTCAGCGGTTGTATTAGTGAAAATGTTTGGCATTTTTGTTCACCCTTTAAAATCCATTGTATGCTATTTATTATTCTCTCTGATAGACTGTATAAATGAATTGATTGAGGGACCGATTTCATTTAAAATACTCTGTTTGTAATCAATATTCAGCTGTATATTTATATTTAGATTTATAATCTGTTTTGAGTCTTTTTCAATAGAAAATCTAGTAGTCTCGGTTTGATTTTCAATAATCTGCTCATCTTCAATATTTTCCCTTTTCAAATTCGCTGTTTCAGTTCTATTTAATTGATTTGAACCCGCTAGATACTTTCCGTCAATTTCTAGTATTAATTCTGACACTTTCAAAATTTCGATTACTGTTCTTGCTCCAGTCATGATTTGAGATTTTTTTGGCTGGCCAGCTGAATATGCTATATGAGCTTCCAATGTTTGCTGATCCATTCCATTTCTAATTTTAATAGCAGTGATAGTCTTTGATAGAAAATCATTTTGTTGGACTATTTCCTGCCAATTGTTCTTTATTTCATCTTTCATCTCAGGGTAATTTAAAGATTGTGCTAATTTGACACCTGTAGGGGATATTTTCTTATGTTTACCGGATTCTAATATCCCTAAAGCAATAAGGAACCCTACATTTCTACTAATATTTGTTCTATGTAGATTAATCAATTTACTTACTTCATATAGCGGTACAGCTGCAGAAAAGGTTTTGTAGGCTTTTATTATCTTGATTAATTCTTCATAGGAAGAACCGGGTAATTTAAACTTTTCTTCAGACATCTACTTTTCTCCTTCTATTTGAATTTCTTTTTATCATTCTTATTATCCTTTATTTGAATTATAATGTTCCTAATATATTTCTCGTAAAACCTTTTTACTGGAGGAATAATTTTCTTATCAAGTAATACTAAATATCGAATTAAAGAAATCAACTCATCGATATGTCTTTCACTTATGTTTTTAATTCTCTCTTCTTTTTCAAGCTCATTTTTAATTCTTTGTCTATTTACTCTAAAAAGCCGACCTTCTTCATAATTTCTATATGCTTTTGATGTTCTTTCCAAGACTATAGGTAATACAAACACAAAAAAATAAAGCGCTGAGATTTCTGCTCCGACTGATGCTACTTCACCAGATATTATAGCCTCTATAGATCCACTTTTTAGTTCCGATATTTTCAATTGTTTTTCTCTTAATCTGGAATAGCTATGTATTCCTTCCGGTTGAATTCTTCCATAAAGCTTATCAATAAAAATTAGGAAATATCCTAATTCTCTTAAATTCATATCATTCCCTTGCATGACTATTTTCAATTCAATTATAGAATCATCAGATGTCTCAATGTGAATTAATGACTCTTTTAAATTATTAATAGCTCTATTAGGTATTTTGTAGGGTAGTTCTAACATTATTTTCTCCAACTATTAGATAACACAAAAGCCTCCCTGTGACATATTGATATATATCAAAAAGAGGCTCCTAATATTCGAGAATTGACGGGAGACCGGCTGGATTCGGACCATTCCCGTTCATGATATATCGGTGAATATATTAAATGAACTTTTTTAAAACAATATGCTTTTTTACTGCTTCATACCAGTGTTTTGATCATACATGCATCAGTTAATGCCCAATGGCTGCTGCCCGTGGTAAAGGCCGATAATTCTCTTAACGTATTCAAGCTCTGCCTCATAATACCCAAAGTAACATATCCCGTACAGAACTAACAGCACTATGCACAGAGTGAGAAATGTACCTAAATCCGCTACATTCGGGATCCTTTCTTTTTTTCTGAATTTTCTGATTACGTTAAGACTTCCGATTTTCACAAATACCATGGAAAACAGGCAAAAAGTCAGGATGGAATTTAGTGAAGCTCCTTTTAGAACTGTAGATTTCAGCTGCAGGCTTCTAACCTCCTGCGCACTTTCAGGATCATTACAAATGTAGTATTTCTGATACCTGAATACAGTTTTGATATGACTTAACCTGCCGGAATCGATTTCATGATCATCGTAAATCCTGGGCAGGATATCGTTGATATAGGTCGGCAGTTTTGAGTTTTTCAGCATCTCGTCTCTGCTCATGTAAACATCGAGTTTTATCCCGTTATCATTGAAATCCGATATATCGAACAGGTAATCGGTTGACAGAATTGTATTCCCCAGTATGAAAGCTGAAACTATTGTTACAGCACCGATGGTTTTCCACATCCCCTCCTCTTTTGCAACTCTTTTGAATGATGAATGCATTCTCTCCCGCAGCGGAAGATTGATCAAAAGCAGTAATAAATAAAGCGACGGCAGGGTCAGCAGCCCCACGATAATCGTTTCAATATTTCTCATTATATCATCCATACTATCCTCCCTAATTTTTTGTTATAAATGGGCAATAATTATCACAGACAATTTTTTTATTAACTATCGGATCTGAATAGGCCGATAAGATCAACCGGAATTATGAATCCGATATGAACTGCCCGGTTTTGCTGTCTATTATCGGATGGCCCGGAAATATCGGCTCACTGCCTCTGGTACCCGCATCAAAAAGAGGAAAACCGTCAAGTTTATTATCATCATCACCAATATCAAATGAAATAAAACGCGAGTATACCGGATGCACTGTATCGTCATCCGGGACGTAATTTTTAATAATCAGATTGGCGCCATGTCTGAAGCCCGGACTTAATTCTGTACCTTTAAAAGTGGAAAAACCGGCAACAATACTCAAATGTGAATTAAGCCTTTTAGATAGTCCTGCTGCAATTCCATCAGGATCACTTGTTGATTGATCAGTGAACTCAAAAGAGAGCATGATATCATCTGTAATTACCCATACCGGCAAGGCCAGTATTTCAAATCCTTTGGCACATCCTGTTAAAATATCTTTCCACAAGGGATCGGTTTCATAAAATGCATAGGGGCTTTTAAATTTGTTTATCAAAGGCCTGACAAAAAAAAGCCCGCCGAATAATAATGAAGATCTTTTACTGCTGTCATTAGTTATTAATAAATAGTTATTCTCTATCTTGAAATCAGCCTGGTCAGCTAAAAGAAATTTGATCCCTCCTCCTACAACCAGCCTGAAAAGCGAGGGATCGATCCTCAGCTCAGGCCCGACTGTAACATTACCGTCAGTCTCTTCCCCGTTTTCCTTGACAAGCCTTTTGAAAGCGCCGTCATTGAACCTGTTATTTGCTCCCCTGATTACAAATTTAATCACTATCGAACTTTCTGCCCCGGTCTGGGAAGTAATAAAACTCCCGGTTCCGGCTTCACTATCCCTTTCTAAATCGGCTCCATCGGAGTCTAATAAGAGATCGCTGCTCTCCGGGATAGGAAATGTGATCCTTTTAGTATTTCCACGTTCTAAAGCTTGTAAACTGAACGTATCGGTCCATTCAATCATATTGACTATATTGTCAACTCTTATGCAACTCATTTTGACCGTAGGTTTGGAAGCTGCCTGGAAATAGCATTCCCGTATAGAAGACTTGATAATAGAACTATAGTACAGATAATAAATGCACTTGATCTGATCATAATTACCTCCCGCCATTAATAATGGACCTTCTGCAATGACCGAAACGCATACAGAATATGCTTTTGCGGTCATTAACAGCTTATTAGATGTCCCAGGAATGACTGCGTACCGCAGAAATTCAGTTAACGGAAAAGGATCTTCTCACAGGTATGGTTATCAGCATAATCGGCCCTTTACAATGTGCTATTTCACCCAGATAATCTTTTCCTGCTTTCTTATTCTCTGAATTCGATATTATGAGCCTATACAATATTTCTTATAATTATAAGAAAAAGCCTTTCCACAATACAGGCGAACTATATTATTGAAAAGGCTCCTTCTCCGGTTGTAAGCAGGAGGCGTTTCGAGAGGCCGTTCCCGCTTCTGTGGCTATAATATATAGCTTAATTATTTCAAAACAAATATTATTTTTTTTGAGAGTATTTCAAGGAATTGACATGTACTATTATTTATAGGCAATATTGACGGGATAATCTGAAAACTTATCGTTGATCTTATCTATTCTTCTTTTTTATCTTTTTTACATATTTAACCATTTTACCGAAGTTTTTGTCTTTCTGCCGTTTTTCGAGATAAGTCATTTCATTAAACTGCGATTCTTTCATCAGCTTTATATAATTGTCATACCTTTTAGGATCGAGTTGCTCATTCTGCAATGCCTCCAGAACGGCGCATCCCTTTTCTGTTGTGTGCGTGCAATCCCCGAAACGGCAGTTCCTGCTCAGATCCGCAATCTCGTCGAATGCCATCCCGATTCCGTTCTCAACACCGATATTACCGAGTTCGCGCATACCCGGTGTATCGATAATGATCGCCCCGTTCTCCAGGAAGATCATCTCCCTGCGTGTGGTCGTATGTCTCCCCCTGCTGTCCTTCTCCCGGACTTCAGCTGTCTTGAATGCCTCTTCTCCCAGGAGTGTATTCAGCAGAGTGGTTTTCCCGACACCGGATGATCCAAGGAGACAGAATGTTCTGGCGGGAGTCAGCAGTTCCCTGATTTCTGTGATACCCGATCCGTTAAGATTACTGAATGCGGCAACCTCAACATCTTTGTAAATTCTCTTGATCGCTTCTGCCTTTTCCTCTATCTCTTCCTCAGTCAAAAGATCGCTCTTGCTGAGCAGGACGACAGGTTTTATATGCGCATCGAAACACATAACAAGAAACCTTTCGAGGCGGCGTAGATTGTAGTTCTCATCCAATGACTGCATGAGAAATGCAGTGTCAATATTAGTACCTATTACCTGGAAATCTGATGATTTTCCTGCCGATTTGCGCTTTAGAATGGTTTTCCGGGAAACGATATCGCTAATGATCGCAAGACCGCCTTCGTCGAACACCTGCACGTATACCCAGTCACCGACTGCTGGATAATCGAGGGATGATCCGGCATTGAACATCAGCTTGCCGGTTATCTCGGCCGGCATCTCACCTGTATGATCTCGGATTGTGAATCTTTCTCTGTCCACAGACAATACTCTCGCAAGATGGTGGCCAGCAAGTATCTGATCATCAATATCATCAAGTATATCACTATCCAATCCCAGTTTCTCTAATTCTTTTAGTATGTCTGCTTCCATTTCTTTAATCACTTTTTCCATTTACCATTTTCTATTTCTCAGGAAGCTGAATATAACAAATTTGAGGCTAAATTCCAATATTAATAATTAATTTGAAGAAAGAATCGAAGATATTAAAAGAGTACCATTAACCGGTCTGTTTAAATTTGCTAAAACGAATATCCAATAAGTCTCTGTCAGGCCAGGCTTTTTTTGAGGGGGGAAGTATTAATCTTGAGTCATGAAGATCCTTTAATCCATGTTGAAGCATAGGACCGTCAATCTCATTAAGAATATCTGACCTGACCTTAATAGAATAATCAGGGGTAACACCAATAATGAATCTATCGAATGCAGCATGATGAAGCTTGCACAATGCAATCCCGTTATCCACTGTCGGTTTCCCTTCAGGTTCCCTGTCAGAAACAATGTGGGCAGCATCTAGTAGTTCTCTATGTTTCAATCTGCATAAAGCACACTGCGACCGGTATGCATGGAGTACTCTTTCTCGAAATCCTCTCTGGTGTAATCTAACCTGTACAGTTGATGTTATATAGGATCTTTTGTATTCTCTATTTTCTGCTACTATACCTTTTTCGACTACAAGTTCCCTTACATCGGAAAATTCTACGTAAAAAGTTAAGTTTGCCCGGTCATCATAAACAATATATACAGGCCAGACCGGGTAATACTTACCTGGCATTAGTCCATGAAAATAAATTAACGGAAGTTCATTATAAAGTGCTTCTCTTAAACCAACATTATCTCTGTGATTTGGATTTGTACCTTGATATTTATAGTATAACACTGATGATTCTTCATCAAAACGATCTTTATAAGGTCCCTTATATACAGATGTAATTGAAATAGGGAGATCCAACACCGCGGGTTTAAAAATACCCTGAGGAAATACTAAGGGTACCCTTTGTCCTTTAAAATCAAAACCCTTTAAAAGAAGAGACCAAGGCAGTGAGTAATCATAAATCTCAACCTGTTCAGCAAGCCATTCAAATGCCTTTGATCTGACCTGATAATCATCCATCGAAAGTATCGCCAATAAAATAATTATTTATTAACACCAAGATACAAAAATATCAAAGGAAAATTAACAAAAAAATGTTAGGTGCAGAATACATGCTGAGATTTCTCGGTTTGCCGCTCCCTGCTTTACAGTTTCACGGCTTCGCTCGAAATGACAGATGGGACTTTTTGATCACCCTCTCTGCTTGATCGCCATTATATCTTCCCGCTGTTTCCCCTTCAGGTTCCGGATCGCATACAGTATCACAGTTGAGGGCGCTCCCCTGCGTCTGAGGTCTTTTACGAAAGGGACTATCTTATCGGGAGCAGAGCGCATATTATCCTTCAGGGCCCAACCCACTCCTTTTTGAACGATATCCTCTTTATCGAATGCAAGGTGTCTGCTGATCTCAATGACGATATCAGTATATTTTCCCGATTTGGAGGCTTTCCGTGTGAAAACAACCATACTCGTACGGCGTTTCCATCGCACTTTCGATCTACTCCATGTCATTAATAGCTCCAGAACTTCCTTCTCAAAACTCTGCAGCATAGGCTGAAGAACATATAAACTGAGAGCGTCAACATGCGACCAGGAATGAAAATTCTCCGTAATCCGGTCAAAAACAGGGAAAATTGAAGGATCAAGGGAGTCGACGTTCAGACTAAGAATAAATATCCCGGCATGCCCCATTTCACCAATATTCTCCGCGCAGAGCTCCTCTGCAAGCTGAAGTCTTTCCTTCAGATCCAGCTCGAGTACTATCGGCTTGAACCATTCCTCGATTGCATAATACTCACTGGCGCCGATCCCGAATGAAAGGTATTCTTCATGCTTGTGAAATTTAGTTTCAGGCTCTGGATCCCGGCCTCCGGCTGCCTGCTTCAGGACATCATATAATTCCTTGATTATTTTGCTTTTCATTTTATATCCTGCTTGAAATTTAATACAGCTGAAACCAATTTGTTCACATATCCCCTATCGGTTCTGCCGTTCTTCATTACACCTGAATAAGAGTGTAGAATGATCTGAGTGATATCAAGAGGTATATTCTCGAGTAGATCCTGGGCGTTATCAGGGCCAATCCCACCTCCGATGACAATATCGATATTTCCATCGGTTTTTGTGATCATTTTTTTTAAAACCGGTATACCATCAAGAGCGCTTCCATCTTTCCCCCATTGGATCCCTGCTGTAAGTATACGGTCTATACCGCAGCCGGCTAAATTATCTACAGCCCCAACAGGATCATGTGCTGCATCTATGGCACGGTGAAATCCTGTTCTAAGTCCGTTATCTTTTGCAGTTTTTACCAGCATCTCAACAGCCGGAATATTAACTTTGCCGGTTGATTCATTCAATACTCCGAATACTACACCGTCAGCTCCTGCTTCTGAGGCCATTAAAACCTGTTTCCTCATCACTTTTATTTCACTGGTAGTATAATAAAAATCTCCACCCCGGGGACGGATCATCACCATCAATCCCTTATTATAGCTCAAACCCATGCGTGCTTCAATAATATGATCCCTGGCAGGTGTTGTCCCTCCGAGGTGCATATCACTGCAAAGCTCAACGTAAGATGCCCCACCCCTGTACGCCGAATTCACCGCACCCCGTACACCAGCCAGGTCTCTGCTGTTGATACATATTTCAACTCGGACATCAATAAGTGTTGACATCAGAATAATCCAAAACTGATATTGAAGATCAACCGTGCGATGATCGCGAAGCAGACAAGTATCAAAGCAATTTTCAAAAGCCATGCCGTAATCTTAAAAATGATCCTGATTACTATCACGATCAGGGCAGTTGCGATAATCATTTTGAATAAACCGATATTCAGGATGGTATTAAGAATTGAATCCATTTAACAATACGTAAATATTAAGATTATTTAGCACACTTTATACTTTAGAAATATAAGTTATTGATTATTATAATAAAAACATAATATCGCAATTCTTAAAATGTGACTACAATAATCCGGTGAAATAATTGAAATGATAAAATAATTCTTGATTATTGCACATTGTTATTATATTTTCCCGTTATTAAAACCATCTCGAGAATCTGAGCCGCCCTTCCAAATCGTATAAGTTTAACTCACACTTGTTTCAGCAGATCAGTTGATTTATTTAATTACATGTTTTATAACACTTTTATGTGTCTGGAACAAGGTCATTTTAGTATCAAACCGACAACTATCACAGGGGGAATCATGAAATGCTTCATTGACTGCCACAGTCATTTTTTTAACATAGTCGATATTCCGTTGTATTTGACCGTTAAGGATAAAATACCGATGGGCACTATTAAAAGACTTTTCGGAGGTCTCGTATTAGGCGCTCTTGTACCAAAGCTACTTAAAGAAAAAGAGGAAATAATCCTGTTTTTCGAGAGGAGTATCGAAAAGAATCTGGTAAGGTATTCAGATGAGATCAAAACGGCTGTTGACGATATCGAGGATATATTGATTATACCGCTGGTAATGGATTTTGATATTCCGTTAGAAATACATCTTCGAAAGGCTGTTGGCGGGGAACCAACGGTCAAGGAGCAATACAGGAGGCTGGAAGAGGCGATAAATAGTGTCAGCACTTCACTTTCGGCAAAATTCTGCCCTTTTATAGGATTTGACCTGAGGAAACTTTTACCCGGGTTTGGGGACAAGTTAAATGATTTTATTGCATTCTGGGATAGCATTTCTCAGAATTACAGGAATATTAATGATCTTACACAGGGAAAACCACTCGGAATAAAACTTTATCCACCGCTTGGGTTTAATCCACACCCTGATAAACTGCCTCAAAAATATAGAGATTTTTACCAGTGGTGTTGTGACAGGGATATACCGGTCACCGCACACTGCCAGAAAGGATCTTATGAGATAGGAAGTACACAGCAGGCATTGTTTAGGAATACTCATCCGAGAAACTGGGAAAAAATTCTCAGAAAATATCCTAAACTGCGACTGAACCTCGCACACATGGGTGGAGAAGACCAATTCGACAACCTGTTCTATGGCAGGTTTCTGGAAAAGGACAGCTGGACATATAAAATAATCAGGCTTTTAAAGGATTACGAAAATACATATGCTGATATTTCAGCCTTCGATTATTCAGACAGTCGTGCAAAAAAAGACTTTATCAAAGCTTTAAAACATGATGCTGTAAAGAAATTCGGTGATGGATATGAGCTTAAAAACAAAATTCTCTGGGGATCGGATATACCCATGATAATAGACAGCAAATCATACCGTAAGAACATGAGTAAGAACGGGAAACCTGAGTATCAATACCTTCTGGAGAATTTCAAAAGATCATTAAAGACATTGAAAACATCTGATGCAGATGAGATCATTAATAATTTCACATGTGAAAATCCAAAAAAATTCCTCAAATTGGATTAATTATTCACTGAATAAAGTAGACCTTGTAATTCCGGCAACCGTTTTTATTTTATTGGTAATTGGTTCTTCAGTCTGAAAAAAGATAAGAACGGGAAAATATATTTTCAGTCATTCTTCAGGATCTCAGCGGGATTCGCCTGTGAGGCCGGGTATGCCCGGGAAAGTATTGATATTAAGCCGATAATAAGCATAAGAAACGATCCTGTAAAGAAATACTCCGGCTTAATCGGATTCTGGATAGCATATATGGACAGTAATAGACTATTGAGATAAAATGCCGGAATTACAGAAAAAATAACCGCAAAAAAGAGAAGGAAGAAGAATTCGCCTGAAAATTTTCTAATTATATTGAAAGTATCCGCACCTAACACTTTTCTTACACCTATCTCTTTTATTTTAACTTTCATGCTGTAATCAACAATACCGATTAATCCGAGTAAGGAAATCAGGATTGCGCAAATTGAAATAAAACTTACTACTCCTAATATCATATTCATTCCTGCATGTTCCGCATCCATCATCTCGGTGTAGATTGTATATGTAAATGGTTCTTCCTTATTGAAATCTTTCCATAATGATTCTACGTATTTTGCATTCTCAAAGGTATTACCTTCATTGAAGCGTAAATTTATGAATCTGAAACTCTCTGTAACATTCCGGATAACACAGGGTGGAATTTCATCATGTGCTGACGCTATAGCAAAATCTTTCAATATACCGATAATTTCAACTGCAACGCTATTTTCCAGGAACAGCATTTCTCCCAGGGCATCTGCCGGGTAGTCAAATCCTAACTTTTTAGCTGCAAGTTCATTCAATATAATGACTTTTTCATATTCTGTACCGGGACCTGCCGGAAAGTTTCTTCCTGCAATGAGCTCCATTTTCAGATTTTCAATAAAATGATGGTCTACTGAATATGAATAGACGCTGAGTGAATCATATGAATTTGGATTTATCAGGTAAACTTGTCCCGGAGAACCGGTACCCGGTAGATGATCACATGCTGAAATACTATTTACAATGGATTCCTGTTCGAATTTCTGCCTGATAACCTGGTAATCAGTTCCTCTGAGAGAGACATTGATTATATTATCAGTCTCAAATCCGGTATCAAGCATTTTTATGTATTCCGATTGCCGGTAATTGATAATTGTTGATATAAGAAATACCAGAGAAAAAGTAAATTGAGAAATGATCAAAACTTTACGGAGAGTGATTCCGGAGAATATTTTATGACTTGAAGAAAACTTTAATGTACCCGTGACAGATAGTCTTGAAATATACTTTGCCGGCAGATATCCGGCTATAATTCCGGTCATTACAGTAAAAACAAAAAACATGACGATAATTTGAAACGATTCATTAAATGCAAAATATTTATTGAGGGCTATATGATAATTAGTTATTCCCGGTATTAATACAGCCCTGTATATTAGATATGCAGATAAAAAAGATATTGATGACAGAACAACTGCTTCACCGATATATTGACTGAATATCTGCTGTTTTTTTGCGCCGAGTACTTTTCTAACACCAACATCTTTCGTACGTGTAACTGCTCTTGCTATAGAAAGATTAGTATAATTAAATCCTGCAATGAGGGCAATTACTAATGCAATTCCTATTACGATATAGATAGGCTCTAAAGGCATTGAATTTCCTGCATGATCATTTAAGGAATTACCGGGTAGAATATCGTCGAGTTTTTGTAAATAAAAAGAAACATTGCGGTCCGGCTGTGTAAAATGTTCGTCTGAAGCCTTTCTGACCAGGTTCTGAATTCCATCAATAGAGTTATTTTCATACACTGAAAAATATACAAATTGTTGTCTGAAATAATCCCAGTTATTCAGGCAGGATTTAATTTTATTCTGACTTTCAAGGAATGGTAACAGTACCGAAGATATAACAGGTTTAAGGTCAATATGGGATTTCATATCGGCATATTCATCAAACACTCCGGTTATGATAAATTCTCCGAGATTTTCAATCATAAGATTTTTTCCGGTGGGATCACCTTCACCATAAAGCTTCTCAGATAAACCATACGTTAATACTATGGAATAGGGATTCAACAAAACTGTCCGGGAATTACCGTATTTCAGATCAAAACTGAAAATATCAAAAAACTCAGGATCTGTAAACATTATCCCAGTATTAAAATTCGTATTATCTTTCCCAATCTTAAAACCGGACATTTTTTTAATTCGCGTAATTTTAGCTATGGCCGGACTTTTGTTTATAATCTCAGAAGCTATGGGAAGAGGAACTGATGCATACTCAGTGGTTCCGTCAGGAGTGGAAATACGTGATGTTATCCTGTAAATATTTTCTTTATTAAGGTGAAAGCTGTCAAAAGAATAGAATGTGGCCAATATCTGCATTATCACAAAACCAATTGACAGACTTACTGATAACCCGGTTATATTAATGAAGGAATATCCTTTGTTTCTGATAATATTTCGAAGCGATACTTTAGTATAGTGTTTCAGCATTTGCAGTCTCCGGATTATCAGTGCAAGAATGTATTCCGGCAGAGCTGTCAGTACCTGTTTCCAATACCAGGATCTTGCTTTGAATTCACTTTTGGTAAGAAAAATATTATTGTACTCTTCTTCGAGATCACCAAGTGAACCAAAGTGTAAATACTCATGCATTTTTGTTACTATCCAATCTCCCAATTGAGGAGGTTTTCTAAAATCTTTTTGAAACCGCATCAGGATTCCTTTATAACAAATCCGGTATTCCTCGCCAGAGCGAGACCTGAAGATCTTTCGCTTTCTGCAGCATATTTATTCCTTCCCCGGTTAGGGTATAATAGATCTTGCTTCTGCCACCCCGCTTTTTAGTAGGTTCACCTTTTGAGGTGGATATCAGACCTCTTTTTTCAAGTTTACCCAGAGTCTTATACAATGTCCCGTAATTGATATTTCTATTTGAAGTCTCAATTACATTCTCCCGCAAGGTCACACCATAAGCATTATCTTTAAGCCTCCAGATTGAAAGCAGGATTATCTGTTCATGCAGAGATATTTCCTTTACCATAATTATTTCCTTATTTTTATGCCAGTGGCATATTAATAATAAATACGTCGTTGACATACAAATGTTTCAGAAACGTATGCTTATTGAAAAAATCAATCTAAAAGAATTTCGATCAATTATGTGTAATCTGCATGGTTTTTCTGATTGATTACAGATTTTTTGGGAAATATTTCTATCTTAATGCATATAATTAATTAACCAGTCAATGAAAAGAACTTTAAACGATAAATAAGAGATGCAAATATGGAAAGACCGAAACTACGTCCGTATACTGATTTTGCATGGACTGAACACATTATTGCTCCACCAGATGAGTATACTGAAGAAACAGACGATTCAGTAAAATTATTAAGGAATTCTCCAAAGACAAAATACAGACTTTGCTTCATCTTGGCTGCGGTGCAGGTGGTAACGATAATTCTTTTAAGAAACACTTCAATGTAACTGGAGTTGATATAAGTGAAGATATGCTCGCAATAGCAAGAAAAGTTAATCCCGAAATAGAATATATAAATTGTGATATGAAGAAATTAGCATTAGAAGAGTATTTCGATGCTGTTGCCATTCCTGATTCGATAGGTTATATGACGACTGAAGAAGACCTTGATAATGTCATTTCTGTCGCATATAAACACTTGAAGCCAGGTGGAGTACTTTTTATTGCAGCTCTTGTAAGAGAGGATTTCCGAGATAATAATTTTGTATATACGGGTTCCAGAGGAGGCATAGAAATCACACTTTTTGAGAATAACAGTATTCCTGATCCAGCCGAAGAGACATACGAAGTTACACTTGTATATTTGATCAGAAATAATGGAAAACTGGAAATACATACCGACACTGACAAGATAGGCCTTTTCAGTCTGTCAACCTGGTACAGACTTCTAGAGGGAGGAGGATTCGAAGTCAATCAAATGAAATTGGAAAATTCTTATGACCGCTATTTAATGGAGGAAGGTGAATACACACTCCGGATGTTTGTATGCAGTAAACCATAAAAATCCAGAAACTATGTGCAATGGCTCTTCGATATACGGCAATAATAAAAAGCCCTTATTAATTCCGTGTGTTTCTGAATATTCAAACTTCCTGCTAATTACTGCTTCTACCCTAAGAACCAATTACGAAGTATTATTAACCAAATAAAAGTCCTCACAAAAAATTCGGGCTTTTATTTCTAGCGTCCCCTGGGGGAGTCGTACTCGTCACTCTAATTGCTCGTAAGCCTAATAAAAACAATATATGTATTTGATTCTACTAAATTTAGATGTTCGATGTGAATTGAAATAAGAGTGTCCCATTTTTGTCCCAGTATGTACTAAATCTTATGCTATCAAACTAATTTGAAAAGGCAGTAAACCTAAGAATTTGCTATTCGATCATATATTATTCAAAATAGTGAACCAACTCAAAATTCGAAGAAAGTATATCAATCCTACATTTTTTGATTAAAGAATATCCGAATCAATCTCAAACGTAAAATTATATGATTCGTTTCTTGCACTAAGCCAGGGTTTTAACCAGTTTAAATGATGATACGGATTAAATGAGGCCTCCCTATCCAGAAATAAACTCCAGTTATATGTTATATTTTCGGTATCCTCTGGAGAAATAAATGTTTTGTAACCATCAGAAGAATTCTCTTCAATAAAGAGAATCGTTTTTGTCATATCACTTGAATACAGAATTGTTGTATTAAATGAAGTTCCGGAAGAAACATCTGATATTGGACTTGCACTTATTCTGGTCCAGTCTATTGGTTCAGGAGACTGAATGAACATAGCATAACCATCCTTTGAAACCGTGATCTCTATATTTTTGACATCCAGACTTAGATCAAAACCGAGTTTCCCGGCTATTAAATCAAAATGTTTATCAACTTCAAACCTTGCGTTTTTTAGAAGTATATTAGTATTTTCTATATCGGTACTTCCTGCACCCTCGACTTCAATACTCTGCAATCTATTGAGAATTTGGTTATCTTCATCCTGCATTTTATTTCGCATGCTATTTAACAATTCTGACTTTGCATTATACCATAAAACTACTTGATCACTATCGATCCCTTCTGAATTACTTTGAGCTACCCAGATCATCCTGTCCCATGAGTTCATATGATCAAAGAAATCCAGATACAATGATGCTTTGAAATTATAGCTATAGAATTCTTTATCCAGGAAAACCATTTGATGATCTAATCCTGCCTGTGGTAATTTTTCAAGCTGAGAGATCGAATGCAGTTCGAGATTATCATAGTATCCCGTATAATCTGAACTTGCATAGAATCCTGCTTTGCCGCTATTTATTATAGTATTTACAGTTGAGCTAAAAACAGGATTATTTCCCTGTTTTAGCGCTATTGTGGTAGAATCATTTGTTGATTTAACTGTGAGAAATAATCTAATCCAACGATTTTCAGGTAGAAAATATTCTTTGCTGGCATATTTTTCTACTATTTCCGTATCATTTTCCAAATATCTTCTTTGTAATTCTATTCTTTTATTTTCAAAATCAACATATATCATAAACCTATCACTATTATCAGGAATCTGTGAAAATACCAGACCGGTTTGACCGCCATCTCCAACGCATTTCAACCAGACAGATAAAATATAATCAGTACAGAATGTATCTGTACTCAGATATAACGAATTTCTCATTAATTCGATAGATTCCTCAGGGATACCTGATTCATTATTTAATTCTCCAGGAAAATTATGATAAAGAAGTCCTCCAGGGCTTTGTACCTGCCACCTGCTGCTATCGCCCGGTGTACCGTCATCCCAAATCTCCTGAAAATTATTATCCTCGCTGAATGCTGCGCGCAGCATTATGTGATTAGCCGGGCTTATCCAGATTATTTCATCTCCCAGAGCCATTTCTGCGGTTAATTGTTGTTCAGCTTCAACCTCATTATTATAGGTATTCATCCATATGGCTTCTTCGGTAGTCAACATATGATCCGGGGCTGTTCCCCATCTCCAGCCACTTTGATCCAGACTATTACTATTATAAAAGTCTGCTAAATCCTCATTTTGAAGAGTATCTCCGGGATGATAATCAATTATATTCTCACCACCATCCTTGAAAAGTTTCCAAACAAGTTTATTTTGCTCCGCTAAGACTAAAAAAGGATTCCTTAGAAGATTAGACATATAGTTCTTCAGAAATCTTACAAATAATTCTCTTGCTCGATAGTAAGGATACCCTGAGGCATTTGGAAAAGTCCTTAACACGTATGGAGAAAGAGTTGCAGGTTTATCCTCAATTTTGAAGTATGCATATTGAGATTTGGAGACACACCCATCATTGTTTCTTTCCACTTCAGATTTTACCAGTAATTTATATGCATAACCCGCTGTCATTATTCCTTCATTTGTAAGCCTGGCAAATCCTACATGCTGGTTAATTGCGTTATTAATCAATAAGAAATCTCTTTCCTCACTGAGCAATGAAACCGGGCCGCCTGGATTATCAGCAGTACCGGGTTCCATCGTTAAAGCTCTTGCCCCCGGTCTTGCTGCTGATGGATCCTGTCTTTGCCGCCATGTAATATCTGTATATGCATGAAGCTGCCTCATCCTTTTTTTCAGATATTCGGAATTATCTACTTCGTACTCTAACGAAAGTATTTTTATCTCATCCGTAATCTTAAGTTGTAACAAATCAAATTTTTCTGCAGACTTACCGTTTCCGGATTCTATTTCAGTGGTAAGTCTATCAGAAGAAAGTGTTTTTTTCAATGATACAATTGTGCAATTTTCATAATTAAAAGGCCCTTTTTCAGGATTTAGACGTGCATAGGCTGAATAATATTCAAGGACTCGGGAATTCTCTTTATCAGATTCACAAATGAAATTTATCGATACTTTTTTTACCGGTTTAGTGAAATTAACAAGTAAATAATTTGGCTGCTTTTTATTTCCGCCGATACTGAGAAATCTAAGCTCACCTGAATTAGCAATATCATCCTTGATTTGAAAGCCGCCCGTAGCGCTGAATGACAGCATATCAACATTTAGTATTTGACTTCTTGAATACTCTTTTAGATCATCCCTCAAAAAGTTGAGACTTCTCTTTTCTATCATATCGCTGTTAAGATCTAAAGCCGGATACTCTATAGACAAGCGCTCAGTTAACAGATCGACCTTTTCATTTTTCATACTCCTGGTTTCTTTTTTAAATATTGGTAGTAATTTGTATGCGGGTAGAGAAGCTGCCGCAAAAAAGTTTGTATTATCACTCCCATTACAAGCCGACATTGAACTTGAATCGGAAGCTCCGGACATTTCGCCCGCAACTTGTACTGGCTCTTCTGCTAATACCATTCTGACAAAATCTCTTGATTTCACTTTGTTCCTGTCATAAGCAAAAGGAGTTTTTGAGAATAACTGGAGATATGTCGAATAAGGAATACCATCCGGATCTTCATCCTTTAACCATGCTCCGTATAAGACCGGGGCCAGGATCCCACCTAGACTACTTGTTGAAACAGCAACTTTGTTTTCCACATTATCAACAGTTAGGGGGCCGCCGCTCTCAGTTTCGGAATCGTCATCTGATACAGGAATAGGATTTATGAATTCCTGCCAGATTATATTACCGTCTGCATCTAAAACCGGCTCCCCATTCAGAAGTCCGCATCGCCACATTTTTATTCCCCCTTCCGGCAATCGTGTCTTGAATGTATAATCACCGGAAATATGATCGGGAACATCCACTCCATTCTGCCCGAAAGGAAGGTTTGTTTCATCTCTGATCGGAAATCTGAATGATATTAGCGGTATGCTGTCCGGTTCAGCATCGGTCACATTTTTGATCTCTTCCGGATCGGTTATCTGATTGTCAAGTATATCCAGTTCCCAGGATTTGTCACTGACAGCATGGAGTAGAACTATTTTTTCGAGCATCTCAGGGATGGGCGGTTTTATCCGTTTTTTCCATTCAAACGGGATGCTGGCTTCAAACTTTACTTCTTTCCAGAATAATTTAAACGATACACCGAATTCGAGCAACGCGTAAATGTATAAATCCTTAGCCATCGCTATCGCGGCCGCTCTCATGGTTACGTCGAATCCTTTTCTGAATATCTTGAATCCTACCGAACCACTCAGGCTTAATTCTCCTTTTACCTGTTCAGGATCCCAACGTAGCTCCATACCTCCTTTTATAAATGCTTCGAATTTTACAGATGCAATACTAAAGTCATATTTTTTTAATAACGTTATCATCGCACCCGTTACCCACAGATTTGGCATTACAATCAGGTAGGCTGCTGCCTCAAAAACCTGCAGGACTTCGGCTTTTAATGGTTTATCAACGGGAAAATACGGTTTTGCCTGTCCAAGTGCGAAATACCATGTATTCTTTGAGGAGTTCTCCGGATCAGGGCCAAAATATGCTTCCATAGTCCCGCTGACCTTAATTATTCCGTTTATAAACTCGTATTCTGCCGCAACAGTAAACATCGCGGCAAACGGATCCTTCTGAAGAACCATAAGAGAACGGAACGGCGGTTCTTTGCCAATGGATGGTTTTTCCAGTACAAAAGCCTTACCCTCGATCAGTAATTTCAAGTCCGGAAACAGAATGGCAAGTAATGCATTCATACTGAAAAGCCTGTCTTTCGCTGTGGCAATTCGGACACCAAGCCCTATTGCATACTGCCCGGGTTCGTCACGCCATTTAGATGCATGAGTAATTCCCCTCGGAGGCTTATCGAATAGCGGAAAATATTCATGTGTTTCCTCCGCACTCAGGGTTACGTTGATTCCGACAAGCCCGTCAACAGATCGTGCATATAAAGGAGGCGGTCCTAATTGATAACCCGGTGCGAAAAAATTGACCTTAGCATAAATATATGCGAAGGCATAATCTCTTTTCCTTCCGATCATTATCTGGGATTCTATACCCATTTCAACAGGGATTATATTCAGAGCTATACCCCCTCTGAATATTGAAGTATCACCTTCCCTGTAATGTTCGATCTCTCCTTTGAATTCAAAACTTTTAGGCGATACTATCATTATCGCTATACCGTCGAGGCCAAACGAACCCTGCGTAGATAAGGGTATCCTCAATCCCTTTAGCCATGCTCCGGCATCCAGACCTTCAAGGAGTTTAACTCCTCCGGACAATATCAGGTGGGGCTCATTTTCGATTTTAGCCAAACCAATCTTATTTAAATCGAGGCGAAATCCGTTCAGATCATAGGACCTGTTTATATCGAGAGAAATAGTGTCAAATTCAAAATCCCAGTCGCTGCCTTTAAGTTTTCTCAGGCTGAAATTTTCCAGGTCAATAATTGGGATATATTTTTTTGCATCAGGATGTGTTATTTCCATTTCACCACTGATCGTAAGAGCCATTTCATCCGCAGATCGCCTGAACTGAAATCCGTTTACAGTCAGGTCAAAAAGTTCCTCTTTCGAAAGCTTGAGTAATCCGTCACTGCCCATACCTTTTAATCCTACTAGAAATTCCCCTCCATCCCCTAAAGATAGTTCAACTTCGACTATTGAGTCAAAATATGGAAGTTTTAATGCCCCCTCCAATGTAAACTCTATTGGATTATTCCGTTCAAAAATTATTGATGCCTTTTTTAGTGCGATCTGAAAATCATCAGTAAACAGGCTGCATAATATCCCGCAGCCATCTGTATCAAATTCAGTTCTTTCATTATTTAGAACCACATCCCATTCAGCTGAGACGGCCCCGGAAAATCCTCCGCTGCCAATTATCCCGTTTTCTAATGATAAGGTAAGAGGAATTCCTTCCTGGGTAGAGAGATCGGGAATTATCAGTTGGGCTATATCTATATAGATTCCTTTAAAGCCTGCTTCATAACCGGCCTCTAAAACTTCTTCAGGAGAGGTTTCACCTGATAAATCCAATTTTATATTATCAGCATAGATAATAACACCTGAATCACCTATCATGGAGTAAGGTAAACCAATTTCAATTTCAGAATTAATATCGATTTTCATGTTTTTATCTAACGATATTCTGGATCCGCCAATTTCAATATCAACATATTCTTTTGTCTGATCCTTTTCATAAATAGTCCTCCCATCCGGTCCATTTACTTCGTTCACCGGATGCAGATATTCAGATGAAATCCGTAATATTAAACCTAGAGTAATTACTAGACGCTCGAATTCATAATCTCTGAATTTAACCTCAATTATTATGCCTTGAGGATTAAATACAAATTTAATATTTTCTAAACCTAATAAATCTATCTCAAATTCGCTTAAAATTTCTGAATGCAAGGATATCTCATATTTATAATGTGTTGTATCTTCAATATTTACTTCAGCATCTATTTCAGCATCTTCTACAAATCCTTCAACATCTATTATTTCATCATCAAAATTTTCTACCTGTGCATTTGTAAATTCATAGATATCTTCAATACTATTCTCGATAATTGGATTTATAACAATATTAGGTTCATCTTCTATAAATTTGACTTCGATACTTTTTAAACCAATTTTCTTCAGTATAATAGAAAATGGTTGTTGAATCTCATCAAAATCAAATGATAAATCCAACAAATCCGATATTCGTGCAAAGTTTCCTTCCATGCCTCACCTGTACTGTTTTCCAAATGTATTAGAATGTAACGTCTATTAATACATTTAAATTAATCTTGTCATCGTTTTCTATTGCATCAACGGATGATAAATTACCAATATGAATATCAGGATCTCTGCCGGGTTTTAATTCAATAAGTGATAAAACCGCCGTAGGATCACTATTTAACATTGGAGTATAATTTCTAGGCCCGCTTTTTCTTGCTCCACCTGGATAAGCTTCATATACGGTTCCACGAATTATACGTAGAGTTCTATTACCATCATGTAGTCTGAATAAAAGAGATTGATTAGGATATATATTGTTAAGTTCTACAGAATTAAGTATTAAGTGGTGCCTCATTCCGCCATCATGCCATCTATTTAGAATAAAGCATCGACCTTCATTATTAATAAGATTATTAAGAAACTCAATTCGATTCGATGAAGGTATTATGTTGGCGAGAATTCTATCCCAACCTCTTCCCCAATCAACAAATTTTTTATTGTAGTATCTTGCATAATTATTTTCTGATCCAGCATTATTGTTTCTAAGTGCAGCTTTATTTGTGAGTAGAGGATTAAGATAGTGATAATTATTTGGTATTCTGACAGAAAGAACTGGTGCTTTAAAGCCAGATCGTGTTGTTATTTCATAACCAAACACATTGCACTTATACTCTCCCACATAATTGGGGCTTCTAGGTGGAGATTTTTCGATATAACTATTATATATTAAGTTTGAACAATTCCCATTCATGCTCCAATTATTTTCTGAGATATCTATTTCTTTTTCCGCTTCCCACATAACTCGCGCAGATGTTCTCAATGGGGGACGAAGTAACATTCTTTTTGTTGCTGGTAAAGTATTATCATTTTCTCCCAGGTTGTCTATTTTTTTTAATAAGGGATGGTTTTCAGCCTCAATCGACTTAGCAGTAATATTATCACCGAACAACAAATGAAATAATTCTCTAGGATTTAATGGCCGTGGATCATCGATTGAATGGTTTACGTATCTAGCATGTAGCTTTATTTGTCGAGGTTTTCTATTATGTTCAATTTGCGGATCGTTAGCAATTGCAGGGTGCAAAGCAGCCGTTCCCAAATAGGCTCCGGCTTTAGCAACCATAAAAAAGATATCTTTGTTGTTATCCTGAAAGAATCTATCAATAAATAAAGATTTGCTAGATTGATTAACACCTTCAGGATATAATAAACCATAAGTAAAAGGGATATCATCGTGAATGCTTTCTGGAGCAGTCACAGATTCAAGCACGTTTCTTAAATGTTCCGGATCAATACTTTCATAAATAAATTTTGCAGGTAAACATGAAGCCTCAATCCAGCGCCAATACCAACTGCAATTTTTGACTGGGAAGAAAAATCTCCCCATATCCAAAACCAGGCAATTTTGTAGTCCCTCATAATTATTATAGAACGTAACCGTTCCATTGTCAATTGCATGGAGACGATATGACGGATCGGGAAGGTCATCTTCATTCTCAAAGCAAGAATTCTGCATAGGCGTAATGGTTATTTCTAAACTCACATCCTTAATCTTAGGATTATTGCTAGATATACTTTCGTACTGTTCGATAATTTCATATTGAGATTGATCAACCTGTCTTATATCATTTTTTCCAGGAGGCTTGCTTGCTAATGGTAAGAAAAACGCCCGTTCTTCATCAGACTTGCTTAGTATTGATACTAAATTCCATTTATTATTCATAGTGTTTCCATATTTTAGTGTGTATGAACTACCTAACTTCTTAAAGCAATTATCCTATATGTAAATTTCTTTCCGTTCTGCGGGGGATTGTCTGTAAATAAGTATTCCGGTTTACCAGTATCGAAATCATTAACAGTACTGCCGAACCGGACCTTTACCGGCACCGGATTCCTTAAGTGCCTTTCAAGCTCAGGACCGAGTTTTATCCTGAGGTTTCTGGTCCTGTTTCCTGCATTATCTGTCTCGTGCGCTATCCCTGAGGGATCGTTTGCCGGATCTGCAGCCAGATTACCGGGAAGAAATCCCTTGTTTTCCGGGATTAACAGATCCTGCGGTTCCTGGGGCAAAATCCGGCTTAATTCCTGGGAATCACCATTACTGTCATCATATACTACTATCACCTCTGTACCGTTCGGCAGGTTTATACCAGTGATCCACGTTTTATCATCGGTCATTCCTTTATCAATGTTGTGTTCATCCCCCGGCCAGATCTTTTCCCAGTGGTTAAATGCATTACCCGGATCGGCATCATAACCGGGATCCTCATTTAACGGATATTTATTGTACACACCGGTTATCTTATCCATAGAT
>JANQEH010000122.1 GCA_028278455.1 bacterium | reverse complement strand
AATCCTGAGCGGGGCGCTAAGAAAAGACGAGAGAAGCGGTTATGTTGAAGGGTGTTTTAAGATCGATAAGAGCCAATCTGACCTGTTTGGCGGAGGCATTAATTCGATCATCCTTCGGCGAGAAATGACTGCATCCGGTGGAAGCAGGTACCTGTATAACGGTGAACAGACCACAATTAGCGAAGCAAGGAAGATATTCGGAAATCTTATCGACCTGCACGGCCAGCACCAGCATCAGTCTCTTCTGGATCCTGAAAAATATTACGATATCCTTGATACGTACGGAAAACTTGAAAGTGATGCGAAGCTGGTTGCCGGATCTTTCGACAAGATATCTGCTCTTGAAGCAGAGAAAAATGTACTTCTGGCGAAGGAAAAAGAACTGACCGAAAAGCGTGATTTTCTGGAATTTCAGCTAAAAGAGATCGCATCTGTTGATCCTTCACCGGGTGAAGATGAAGAACTCGAAAAAGAGGCGAAACTCCTCCATAATTCGGAAGAGATCGCATCCGGGACCAACCGGATTTATACTGCCTTATATGATGATGATAAGTCTGCAGCATCACGTATAAGGAGCGCTCTGGCGGCACTCGACAGGCTGAAAGACTTTATTGAAGACCATAAATCACTCGAAACGGATCTTACTTCTGCGCTTGTAAGCGTCGAAGAGACTGCCGGCCTTCTGCATAAATATTCAGGGAAGATCGAGTTTGAACCGGCGAGGCTCGAAGAGATCAATCAGAGGTTGTCCTCCCTGAGGCATCTGAAGAAAAAATACAAAACAGATATCAGCGGAATCCTGCAGAAAAAAGAAGAGATCGAAGGAATGCTTGGCGGAAGTGAGGACCTTAGCGAAAAGATTAATAGATTTTCCGGTTCAATTGATAAGGAAGTCAGGAAATATACAAAACTGAGCCTGGAATTATCCGCAAAAAGAAAGATTTCTGCGAAAAAGCTTCGAGAAGGAATTCTGGAAAGGCTTAAAGACCTTGGGATGAAAAAATCTCTTTTTGAAGTGATAGTCGAGTCTCGGGATTTCCGTGAGTCAGGAATTGCTATCGAGATTGACGGCCTGAAATATTCAGGTGACAGGAACGGGATAGACGAAATTGAATTCATGATTGCTACGGGAAAATCGGAGCGGATGCTGCCGGTTTCGCAGATTGCATCCGGTGGTGAAGTATCGAGGATAATGTTGGGTATAAAGTCTGTCCTTATGAAAGCGGACAGGGTGCCTGTGCTGGTATTCGATGAGATCGATACGGGTATTTCAGGGAGAATTGCTTCAGCTGTTGGCAGGGAGCTCTCGAAACTGGGAAAATATCACCAACTTCTCTGTGTAACCCACCTTCCGCAGATCGCGGGTATGTCGGACAGCCATTATTCAGTCGAGAAGACCGAAAAGGACGGCAGGGTGGTAACACGGATAAGCAGGCTCAATAGTGAGGAGAAGATATTTGAGATCGCTAAACTGCTCGCGGGAGACAAGGTGACGGAAATACATCTGAAGAACGCAAAGGAATTAATAGAAAACAGTAATAATTAAGCTGTAAATCAGGAGTTTCAATGGACAAGTTTATCATTAACGGAGGGAAAGAGCTTGAGGGAGAAGTGAGGATCAGCGGAGCCAAGAACGCTGTCCTTCCGGTTATAACTGCCGCTATACTTGCTGACGGTGTCAGTGTTATTAGAAATGTACCGGATCTCCGTGATGTGATCTCTATGTGCAGCCTTCTGGAAGTACTTGGAGCAAAGACAAATTTTGAAAATTCGGTTCTGACAATAGATTCAACAGGGATAAATAACTATCATGCGCCGTACGACCTGGTCAGAAAAATGAGGGCCTCTGTTTATGTTCTGGGGCCGCTAATGGGAAGATTCGGTAGAGCTGAGGTGTCTCTCCCGGGAGGATGCGCCTGGGGGCCAAGGCCGATTGATCTCCACTTATCCGGGATCGAAAAACTCGGTGCAAAGATTGATCTTGACGGGGGTTACATAAAAGCTTCAGCACAAAAGCTAAAAGGTAATTACATTAAATTCAAGAAATCGAGCGTCGGTGCAACAGGGAATGTACTCATGGCTTCTGTGTTTGCTGATGGAGAGACCGTAATGGAAAATACTGCGGTTGAACCGGAAATTACGTCTCTAGCTGAAACACTTGTAAACATGGGTGCAGAGATCAGCGGCATCGGAGAAAGAACAATGAAAATCACTGGTGTAGACAGGCTTGAGCCGATGGACATCTCGGTAATTCCAGACCGCATCGAGGCCGGCACATTTTTAACTGCCTGTGCTCTGACAGGTGGGAAATTAATCCTGAAGAATGCATACGCAGACCATATTCAGGCAGTTATAGAGGCTTTAAGAAGGACCGGTGTAAAGATCGAGTCCGGCAAGGATATTTCAATAGAGAGTGACGGAATGTTCAGACCTGTAGATATGATCACAGATGTTTATCCGGGATTTCCGACAGATATGCAGGCACAATGGATAGCCATGATGTCCGTTGCAAAGGGAAATTCAATTATTGAGGACACGATCTATCATGACCGGTTCACGCATGTCGCCGAGTTGAACCGGCTTGGAGCGGATATATCGGTTGAAAATAACCGGGCATATATCAAAAGTGTAGAAAAACTTATCGGGGCTCCGGTCATGTCTACAGATCTGAGAGCAAGCGCCTCGCTTATCATGGCGGGATTGCGGGCTGAGGGGACAACTACGGTACAACGGATATATCATATTGACAGGGGATACGAATCCATTGAAAAGAAGCTTCAGGCGGTTGGGGCGGATATCGTGAGGATCCGCGATTAGAGTTTTTTCAGGCAGACTGCATAGATGACTTAATCGGGCAGACTTTGTTTACTTCGATAAAGAACGATTTCATCTTGAATGGTTTGCGCAGAAAACCCTTGACTCCCAGATTAGCGAGATGGACTATCTTTTCCTTTGTAAGGAAACCGGAAATAACTATGATAGGCGGCATCTCCTCATTCCTTTTATGCAAAATTGCCATGACCTGTTCCCCATCCAGCTTAGGCATATTGATATCAAGAGTAACAATATCATATTTCTTTTTCTTAAGAGCCTGTATACCGTCAACTCCATCTTCAGCTTCGTCGATATCGAAATCAAGCCTTTCAAAAAGAGTACTTACCATGTTCCGGAATAGTTCATCATCATCAATGATCAAAGCTCTCGGCATTAATTCCCCCTGCACTTTATAGGTTTGAAGATAACTGCTGCTAGACAATATGTTGTGTATAAATCCTAAACATACCTAATATATAGTTTTTTTAAAAAACTTCAAGTTTTTTTTAAACTTTTTTGCACCACAGGTTGTTTATTCAGTACCTGTTTTAAGGTGACGTAGATATAAAGTTTTACTTGAATACAATGTACAGTATAACTAAATTACCGGATTATATAAATTTCAAGACAATATGGTTATAAAAGAAACAGATCCGGATGGACTGGCATTTGCACTGGGGATCCGGGAAGGTGACATAATACTGAGTATTAACGGACAGCCTATAAGAGATGAAATTGATTACCAATTCAATATCTATGATGAGGAACTGGAACTCCAGGTAAAACGGGATAATGATATTCTGGAGATCAGTATCGAAAAAGAAGAAGCCGAAGACCTGGGTGTAGTTTTTGAAGAAATCCAATACAGGGATTGCGCAAGCGACTGCGTTTTCTGTTTTGTAGATCAGAATCCTGAGGGAATGAGGAGTGCTCTTTATTTCAGGGATGAGGATTACAGGCTTTCATTTATGCATGGAAGCTATTTTACTCTGAACAATGTGAGTAAGAAAGATCTGAAGCGGATTGTGACGCAGAGGCTGAGCCCTCTATATATTTCTGTTCATGCCCTGGATAGAGAGACAAGGGCATACCTTTTCGGCGTTAAACGAAATGACCATCTTCTGGAGAAAATTTCATATCTCGTCGACAATGGGATCGAGCTTCATACCCAGATAGTACTCTGCCCCGGTATTAATGATGGTGAAATCCTTGCCGATACTATAAAAGGCCTGGAAAATTATTTCCCCGGGATAAGATCGATTGCGGTTGTTCCGGTGGGACTGACAAAATACAGAGACGGGCTGCCAATTATTACTCCTGTGACAAAAAGTTATGCGAGGAAATTCAATCCATTTATACATAGGATACAAAGAGATTATCTTGAAAAGCTGGGAGAAAGGTTCGTTTATCTCTCTGATGAATGGTATCTGAAAGCCGAAAGGAGGCTTCCCGGAATCGGGCATTATGGGGAACTGTTCCAGCTCGAGAACGGCGTGGGAATGACGAGACAGTTCATTGAGAGTGTAGAAGCCCAAAAGAATGAATTAAACAGGAAGCTCAGCGGTATTAAGTCAGTGGCGTTGATGACAGGGAAACTTGCAGAGCCTATACTGATAAGGTTTCTTGAACCATTATTAAAAGAGAATGAGCAGCTGCGTGTAAAGACGGTTGGAATAGATAATTCATTCTATGGATCCTCGATAACCGTCAGCGGACTTCTGACAGGTATGGATATCTCAAAAGCGATTTTAAAATCAGATGCAGATCTCTATCTGCTTCCTCCGAATATTCTAAATCCCGATGATTTTACACTGGATAACATGTCGATTGATGATATTGCGAAAAAGACCGGTAAAAAAGTGTTGCAATATACAGGCGATATTGGTGAAGTTTTAAATGAACTTGATGCAGCATAACAGAACAGGAATAATAATATAATGGCATTACCAATAGCAGCGATTGTCGGACGTCCGAACGTGGGAAAATCCACCCTGTTCAACCGCATAATCCGCCGTAGAGAAGCGATAGTTGACCAGACTGCGGGTGTAACCCGTGACAGACATTACACCAGGACAGACTGGTGCGGAATAGAGTTTATGATCGTCGATACTGGCGGCTACATGATCCATTTCAAAGATGATATTGACAAAGGAATCAAATTCCAGGTTGAGGAGGCTATTGACGAAGCCGATCTGGTGCTTTTCATGACAGAGGTAGGTACAGGTGTAACAGATATTGATCTTGTCATCAGCAAAATGCTGCGCAGGAGTAAAAAGCCGGCGATAATGGTTACTAATAAGGTGGATAAGCCTGTCCAGAAGAATGAAGCACACGAATTTCTTAAGCTCGGATTCGGCGAGCCGATGACCATTTCCGCACTTCATGGAAAGGGTGTAGGAGACCTTCTCGATGAGGTTGTCAGGTTGTTCCCTGAACAGGGCTCTCTGGAGCCGGAAGAGGACGAGATATCGGTTGCCATACTCGGAAAACCGAATGTAGGGAAATCATCGATCGTCAATGCCCTTTATGGGAAGGATAAGATGCTTGTAACAGATATCCCCGGAACGACAAGAGATGCGGTCGATACCGTCATCAAAAGGGACGGACAGAAATTCAGGCTGATCGATACGGCGGGTTTGAGAAAAAGAAAGAAAGTTCATGAGAATATTGAATACTATAGTACCCTGAGGTCACTGCGGAGTCTGGAGAGATGTCATTTAGCGGTAATTATTGTCGATGCGCAGGATGGTGTTCAGATCCAGGATCTCAAGATACTCGATATGGCGATCCAGGCGAAAAGAGGTATTCTGATAGTGCTGAACAAGTGGGATCTGGTAGTTGAGGATGACAGGACATTTATCGAAATGGAAAGAAAAGTTAAGGATAAATTAAAAAATATAGATTATATTAATGTACTATCCACATCTGTGCTCAGGCGCCAGAGGATTTTCAAGATACTCGATGTCTGCAGGGATGTATACTCTGAATGGCAGAAGAAGATTGACACGTCAGACCTGAATGAGATGCTGGAACAAGCGGTTAAATCAAATCATCCGCCATCTTACAGAGGTAGGGTAGTGGCGATAAAATACGTTACACAGACGGGCCAAGCGCCCCCGGTTTTTACATTCTTCGCGAATTACCCAAAAGGGATCGCAGAGAATTACAGGAGGTACCTGAACCGACAGATAAGGGAGAATTTTGGATTCAGTAATATACCCATAACACTTCAATTCAGGAAAAAGTAGAGGTTAATGTAAGAATGAGAAAGATCGCAATTTCATTGATACTGATGATGCTAATACCGGGGATGGTCAAAGCACAGTCAGTTATCGAATTGATAGAACAGGACAGGCGAGCAGGAACGATATCGAGAACTGAACAGGCAATAATGGTCGGATATTCTGCCGTAGCGCCGGAGAGGCTTCCCGCCAAATATCAAACCCCCGAATTTGTAGATCATAAGTGTGGATTGGGTAGATATGAAATCATTAGGGAGGAATATGACAATCTCAGCCCGGAACTTCAGGCTCTTTTTAAACCGCTGGTTTCCAGACCGGAGCTTACAAACGAATTTGTCAGTTCGTCAGGACAGTTCAGGCTGCACTATGAGACAAGCGGAACAGACAGGGTACCTTCGGAAGACCTGAATACGAACGGTATACCTGATTATATCGAGGAAGCTGCTATTTCACTAGAACATTCATATAGATTATTAGTAGATACACTTGGGTTCCAGGCTCCCCCTTCAGACGGGGGAACAGATGGACCTGAGTACGATGTATATTTTCAAAATTTGGGAGATGTTTACGGGGAAACACGTCAGGATGGTTTAGTTCCGGGTTCGGCTACCAGTATGCGGAGTTTTATGAAGTTGGAAAACGATTATGCAGAAAGTATATTCAGTACAAATGGATTGGATGGATTACGCGTGACGGTAGCACATGAATATTTTCACGCAGTTCATATGGGCTATATAATGAGGTTTTCCGATGCTTTCTTTTACGAATGGTCTTCAGTCTGGTTCGAAGAAAGGGCATATCCGGATATAGATGATTATCTGCAGTATCTACCAACGTTGTTTTCGAATTTCAGCAGACCAATAAATTTAAGAAACTGGTGGCATGAATACGGGATGTGTATCTGGAATCATTTCCTGTTGAAACGGCATGGAGAGAGTATTTTAAAAACAATATGGGAAATGATGCCGCAGGAAAGAGCCATGGATGCGATCAGTATGGCGATTGAAACGGAGACAGGTTCTACGTTCCCGATTGAACTGCAGGCTTTCTTTCAATGGAATTATTTCACCGGAACGAGAGCAGATAATGTAAAGTATTATTCAGAAGGTGATCTCTATCCCGAGGTTGCACTGAGTGATACGATCTTTGCAGAAAACGATACGACAATATATGCAAATGTCGGGTACCTATCGGCGGAATACATTTCAATAAGAAGACAGCAGCCGACAAAATATACGGTTGAATACTTAATAGAACCATCCGACGCAGGTGATGTTCATGGGAGTACCGTACTTGACGAGAACGGGACTTACACTTTCCCGGGTCCTTTCGGTTTCATGGGTGTTACTTCCGGTGAATTTGATGTGTCGAGTACTACAACTAATTCAAAGCTTGTGCTTATTCCCGCGGTATCGGCGACTACAACCAGACCGGGAACAAGTACTTATCCTTTATCCTTCAACTTAAGCTTCCAGGGTGCTTCAGAGATACAGGAAAACATCCTGCAGCCGACTATCCCCAGCCCGGCGAACTTCAACCTGGTTCAGATAATAAAGATACCGTTCGTTCTCACGGAAACAGCCCAGGTTGAACTGAAGATATTCACGACCACGGGCAGACTGGTAAAGTCATTTGCTAAAACCTCATATCTAAAAGGACTTCACGAAGTGAGCTGGAACGGAAATGACAACAATAACCGCCCGGTCCCCAGTGGTGTATATATTTATGTTATTGACAGTCCCTCGCTGAAAGACATGAAGAAAATGGCAATTATAAGGTAGAATGCTCTCAATTATGACTAAGAAAAATATGATCTCGAAGAATACGAATTTGCGGTTGATGTTGATTGCTGTAATACTGTTCTCGTTTAGTTTTATCAATACAGGAAATAATAGTCATACCTCTATAAGGGATTCATCACAACTAATCTCGCAGGGTGATGATGCATACAGGCTTATGCGATATGAGAAGGCGATAGATTATTATAAATCGGCTATAGAGCAGGATAATACTCTTAAGGATGATCAGCTGCTTCTAATCAAGATGGGAATGTGTTCATTCAATCTGGCAGACTATGAAAGAGCGTCCGGATATTTCGGGAATGCTAAAGATAAAACCGATAACTATAATGATTATATAGATTATTATACAGCCCTCACACTGGAATCGCTAAAAAAATCTGATGAGGCCCTGAATATTGTCCGGAACTTCAGCCGGAACCATCCGGGAAGCAGACTGGCTGACGAGGCTTCGAACCTTGCCGGGATGATCCTGAACGCACAGAGTGATTACAGTGGATCGAATGATTATTTTTTGCGGATCAGTGGATCGAGAAATCTGAGATTCGGAACGCGCGAAGTAAACCTCTGCATTGGGTGTAATTTTATCTTGACGGGTGAACTGGAGAGAGGTATTTCTTACCTTCATGATATCATGGAAGAAACTCCGCGAGACAGTACAGCGCTGAAGGCGGCGGAATTCCTCGTTGAGCATAAAGCCAAAAACAACGATGCATTGAGCGAAAAAGACCTTATACTGCTTTCATCGGTGTATACATCTCAAAAGAAATATACCAAAGCTGAAAGATATCTAACGGAATTATTCAAGAGTTACAGTGACGGAAGCATGGAAGGAAGAGCCTATTTTGAGCGGGGGAAATACAGGTTTTCCCGGTCCAGGTTTACACAGTCTATAGGTGATTTTCAGATAGCTTTTAACAACCTGAGGAATCCTGAACTTATCAGGGAATCGAGGCTTTACCTTGCAAGGGCAAAACTGAACAAGGGTGACAGGGCCGGGGCAATAGAAGAGTATGACAGGTTTGCGCGTTCATATCCCTCTGATAGAAAGGCAGGGGAATGCCTCTGGATGATAGCGCTAATCTACGAGAGGCAGAAGGCATCCCAGCGGGCTATAGAAGCTTATGAAAGAGTGGTTAATGAGTCGAAAGTCAGTTCTTACAGGGACCGTGCTGTTTTCAGAGTGGCATTCAATTATTATAAAAGCGATCAGTTGTCAAAAGCTCTTGAACATTTCAGGAACGCTCAGAGAAAGTTTCCTGCAACGGAGATTTCGAGGAGGTGCGCGTACTGGGAGGCGAAGACTCTCGAGAAACTGGGCAGGAATGACGAAGCTGAGCTTGTACTGAATTCTCTCGCTGGGAAAAAGGCGAGAAGCTATTATGTGATTAAAGCGCGTGAAAGAACCGGTGGATCGTTTGATTTCACTAATGTTGATGACATATTCAGTTCGAGGAACGGTTCAGAGGGGATCAGTAAAGCTGTTAATATCGGTATGATCTTCGGTGAACCGTGGGGAACACGTGAACTCAGTGCATATCGACGAAGGGCGGGCAGGGATCTTAAGTCGCTTATCGAGATATATAACGCATATGTCGATATGGGGAGGTACAAAAGCGCGGTAAGCCTTGCAGATTTCATATTCAACCGTTACTATTACGGTAAGAACAACATCGATGCGTACAGGGCGCTGTATCCGAAGTTTTTTGCTGAGCTGATTAATGAAATACCAACTGCACGGAGACTGGATAAAGCGTTGATATTCAGCGTGATCAGGCGTGAAAGCCTGTTCGAACATGATGCGGTATCCTCTGCAGGTGCAATTGGGCTTATGCAGCTGATGCCGTATACAGCAAAAACACTCTCAGATAGATTGAAGCTAAAAGATTTTAAAACCGCGGATACGCTTATTCCGGAAATAAACCTTAGTCTCGGGATTCAAAACCTGTTCGAGCTTTCGCAGCGTTTCAGGCGTAATAAACCGCTGATGCTTGGTGCATACAATGCAGGAGATGAACCTGTCAGAAGGTGGATGAGGCGGCATGGTACCGAAGATATGGATGAGTGGATCGAGAATGTAGAGTATTCGGAAACTCAGACCTTTATAAAAGAAGTTTTGAAAAATTACTACTATTTTAGTAATTTATACCCTGAATTGAACGATACGAACGGAAGGTGAAATGAAAAAGAAACGGATAAGGAAAGTACTTATTGCAAATAGGGGTGAGATAGCGCTGAGGATAATGAACGCCTGTAAAGAGATGGGTATCGGGACGGTATCGGTATTCTCAGCAGCCGACAGGGATGCACTCCATACCAAGAGTTCAGATGAAGCATATTTTATCGGTGAGGCCCCGGCATCCGAGAGTTATCTGAAAGGCGATCTAATCATAGAAACGGCGAAAAAAGCAAAGTGCAACGCAATACACCCGGGATATGGATTTCTTGCCGAAAACGGGGAGTTCGCTCAGAAAGTGATCGACTCAGGGCTCGAATTCGTGGGACCTCCTCCCGGGGCGATCACTCAAATGGGAGACAAAACTCTGGCACGAAAGATTATGATGGAAGCTTGTGTACCCGTGGTTCCCGGAACGGCAGATCCTATAAAAGACAAGAAAAAGGCGAAGAAAACAGCAGACGAGATAGGTTATCCGATACTGATCAAAGCTGCAGGCGGAGGCGGCGGAAAGGGTATGAGGAGAATAGCCTCACCTGAAGATTTCGATGATGGTCTCAAGAGGGCTGTATCCGAGGCATCATCATCATTTGGCAATCCGCTTGTTTATATAGAAAAGTACCTCGAAAAACCGAGACACATAGAGTTCCAGATTCTTGCAGACAAATATGGTAATACTGTCCACCTTTTCGAACGTGAGTGCTCGATACAAAGGCGGCATCAGAAGGTGATCGAGGAAGCGCCCTCCCCAACACTTACACCTGAAGAAAGGGAAAAATTCGGTGAAATCGCGGTCAGGGCTGCAAAAGCGTGCGGTTACTCAAACGCAGGTACGGTTGAGTTTTTGATGGATGCCCACAGGAACTTTTATTTCCTCGAGATGAACACTCGAATACAGGTGGAACATCCAGTTACAGAGGAAGTTACGGGTATAGACCTTGTACAGGAACAGTTCAAAATATCTTCAGGTGAAAAACTAAGTTTCAAACAGGGTGATATCAGCCTGAGAGGGCATTCAATCGAGAGCAGGATCTATGCAGAGGATCCTCTCAGTGATTTTTATCCTTCAATCGGCCTGATAAATGAATTGCAGGAACCTACTGGAAACGGTATAAGGATAGAGAGCGGTATCAAGGGCAGCAGCGAGATAAGTATATATTACGATCCGCTTATCGCGAAACTTGTGTGCACCGGCAGGGACAGGAAAGGGGCAATAAACAGGACCATCCAGGCTCTGAACGATTATGTTATTACAGGCCTGAAGACGAATCTCGCATTCTGCAATTTTGTAATGGAGCATAAGAAGTTCCGCGATGGGGATTTCGATACGAATTTCGTGAATGAGCATTTCAAACCGGAATACCTCAATAGATTCGAAAATAAAGAGAAGGCTGTGCTGGCAGCAGTTGCAGCAGTGCATGCACATAATAACGGGGGCAGGGGGAAATCTGGCGATCAGGGGAAGATGAAAAGAACAACAAGCAACTGGAAATCAGTGGGAATGGCGCTTAATATGAGATAAAAATTAACATTGGAAAGTAATATGAGTCTTGAAAACACAACGAAGAGTTATCATATCAATATCCAGGATGAACAGTTTGAAGCGTTCATAGATAATCATACAGGGAAGCTGGTTTCTCTCAGACAGAATGGTAAACCGGTTAGTGTTGAAATACTGAACTGGAATACCGATAATAAATATTCGGTATCCAACGGCAAGACTATATCGAACGTTCTTGTAAATGAGATGAATGACGACCTGGAGCTTTTTATCGGTTGCCGATCTACAGAGGTATCGGTAAAGACAGACAGAGACATCCTGATTGATAAATATAAGGCTAAAGCCAAACAGGAACAGGGAGCGGTAAAAGTACTATCACCGCTTCCGGGGCTTGTTACAAAAGTCGAAGTTACTCCGGGATTACAGCTTAAGAAAGGCGACTGCATCGTCGTAATAGAGGCGATGAAAATGGAAAATGAGATTGCTGCACCTAAAGACTGTGTCGTTAAAGAACTGAATATAGAAGAAGGGCAGGCAATAGAGAAAGACCATTTTATTGCCCTGCTGGAATAGGTTTAAACCTCAGAAGCATTTAGTATTGGAGAGAGATGAAATCTAACCGCTATAACTCATAACTGAGATTATATGCAGAGATTTCTCCGCTTTGTCATTCGCAAGCTCAGGACTTCGGTCGAAATGACAAAAACCTTAAACAGTAAAAGGTGGGTATTTAAAGCAGTATTTTGGATTTTCTCTCTATGTTCTCAGCGCCTCTGCGGTTTAGATTTTATGAAGTTTTACATTGATCAGTATGGTAGGTGGAGACGTTGAAATTGAAACTTAGGCTATTGCTATACGTAGTATTTTGTGAAGGAGTATCTAAAATAAGTATTTATTTTTTAAGTAATTAGCAATTTGGAGATTGTTATGAGTGAAAAAAAGAATGAAGACAAGAAATCCTCGGGGAAAAAGGAAAAAAAGTCTGAAGAAAGCGCTCCTCCAAAAGAAGAAACTTCCGCAAAAGACTCAGGTTACAAACAGCTTTACAGGTCAAAGACTAACCGCATGATAGCCGGTGTATGTACCGGTTTAGCGGACTACTTCAACATCGATCCGACAATTGTAAGAATACTTTTCGTTGCATCATTTTTCGCTGGAGGCATTGGTCTGATAGCTTACATTGTCTGCTGGATTGTGATCCCTGAAGGTGATTACGTTTCAGGCAGTACAAGTTCTCTATATTCAGGATCGGGATCTGGCGGTGCAATTGCCGGGCTTGTTATAGGTGCTATAATCGTTTTCATCGGGCTCGGGCTTCTGCTGGATAATCTGCATTATTCGATGTTCTATATGCCGAGATGGATACGGGATTTCTTTTCTTTTGATACATTCTTCGGTTTGGCGCTGATCGGAGTCGGTATATTCGTTGTGTTCCATATGCTCAGAAAGAAAGAGATAGAGGGTACATCTGCACAGCCGGGCAGCCCTCCGAAAAAAGAGGCTGAACCTAAGAGCGCAGGACCGAAAATGCCCTCGGGAAAAACACAGACATTATACAGATCACGAACGGACAGGAAGATCTCCGGAGTATGCGGCGGGCTTGGTGAATATTTTAATATCGATCCTACAATTGTCCGGATCGCCATGGTTGTGTTTGTCATTGCATCGAGTATTTTTCCGGGGCTGATAATATATTTCATAATGGCGGTTGTCATTCCTGAAACACCGCTTATCCAGGAAGACACAGTATGAAAAAAAGAGGATCGATACTCCCGGGAATTCTCCTGATATTTTTCGGCGTTCTCCTGATGCTGGATAATATGCGTTATGATTTTGAAATTCTTCAATGGTCGACGATTATACCACTGCTCGCAGTGCTTATCGGGATCTCGATGTGGATCAAAGCGCTTGCTTCTCCAAACAAAGGCAGTGTGTTTCCGGGAACTCTGTTCTTTGTTCTCGGAGCTTTCTTTTTTCTGTATAATTACGGGATTCTCGATCAGTGGTTCTACTTCGATACATTCTGGCCGATATTCCCATCGGCACTCGGGCTGGCTTTCCTTGCACTTTTTCTCGTCAATGCCCGGAACTGGCTTGCGCTGTTCCCGGCAGTGATATTCCTCGGTATAGGAGGGATATCTTTTGCAATAATGCTCGATTTTCTGGACCAGTGGGCGATCGAAGATTTTTACTACGAGAACGAACACATATTCTACAACCTGGGAGACTGGGCTCCCCTGCTTGTTGTAGTGATTGGTCTAATCCTGATTATATCGAGCATTAGAAAGGCAAGCAGGAGAAAACAGGCTGAAATTCAGATCACGCAGGACGACGACGGGTAGGCGTTAATTTCAAACGATTGAATTATAGGTTTTAAACATCCCCCTTAATCCCCCTCCAATGGGGGAATTATTTTACTCGATTTCCCTTAAAGCAGTATTTATTTTTTCTCCGATTCTCTGAGGTACGATGTTTTAGTCTGCCTCGCATATAGCAAAGACCGAAAGAGAGGTGAATCGTTAAATATTACTTTCCCATGCCGTGGCATTTTTTATATTTTTTGCCTGAGCCGCAGGGGCAGGGATCGTTCCTGCCGACTTTTTCTTCCTCAGCTTTGACTACCGGGGCACGTTTACCCGCCCTGGCCGCTGCTCTTTCCTCAGGAGGTCTTTCATACCCCATTCCGGTTGCGTCGTCATGCTGATACGACATCTGTTGCTGAGGTCGTGACGGCGAAGGTTCTGTTTCGATCCTTGCCTTGAAGATCAGCGATAGAGATTCCTCGTTCAGCCTGCTCAACATCTGCTCGAAGAGTGCGAAACTCTCCTTCTTGTATTCGATCAGGGGGTCCCTCTGGCCGTAAGCCCTGAGGTTTATTCCTTCCTTGATCTGGTCGAGTTCGTAGAGGTGCTCCTTCCACTGCTCGTCGATTATCCTGAGCACTGCATATCTCTCAAGCTGGCGCATAAGATCGGGGCCAAGAGCAGCTTCCTTATGATCGTAGATCTTCTCAGCGGTCTCTGTCAGTTTTTCCTGCAGTTCATCCTGCTTTATGTTTGCGAACTGCTCATCTTCCGGATTCAGATCGAGAAGCATGACTTTGAGGAGACTGTTTCTAAGCTCTTCCCAACTCCATTCGTCGGAGTATTTGTCCGTTGATGTATATGCTGAGATAATATCCTCGATGTATTCTTCCAGCATTTCACGGATCTTTTCACGCATGTCGTCACCCCTGAGGGCATCATTCCTGAGATTGTAAATGATCTCTCTCTGTCGGTTCATTACATCGTCGTATTCGAGTAGGTGCTTTCTTATACCGAAGTTATGCGATTCGACCTTTTTCTGTGCTCTTTCTATCGATTTTGTTATCATTCCGTGCCTGATTACCTCCCCTTCTTCGAGCCCGATCCTGTCCATTACCCCTGCAATCCTGTCCGATCCGAAAAGCCGCATCAGATCGTCCTCAAGGCAGAGGAAAAACTTTGTCGAACCCGGATCACCCTGCCTGCCGCATCGTCCCTTGAGCTGAAGGTCGATACGCCTTGCTTCATGCCGTTCTGTACCGATGACATGGAGCCCTCCGGCTTCTTTCACCCCGGGACCGAGTTTGATGTCCGTGCCTCTACCTGCCATGTTGGTTGCTATGGTAACATTCCCCGGGCGGCCGGCTTCTGCAACGATCTCTGCCTCACTCTGATGCTGTTTAGCGTTCAGTACCGAGTGCCTGATCTGCTTACGTTTCATCATCCTGCTGAGCGTTTCGGATACATCCACAGAGATAGTACCGACAAGCACCGGCCTGCCGTTGGATATCATTTCCTCGATATCATCTATTACAGCGTTGTATTTTTCCCGCTTCGTGCGGTATATCTGGTCGTCGAAATTGTCCCTGACAACCGGTTTGTTTGTTGGTATGACAGTACAGTCGAGTTTATAGATCTCGAAGAATTCAGCAGCCTCTGTAACCGCCGTTCCGGTCATTCCTGCGAGTTTCCTGTAGAGACGGAAATAATTCTGCAGTGTTATAGTCGCGAGTGTCTGGGATTCCCTTTCGATCTTGACATTCTCTTTAGCCTCGATTGCCTGGTGAAGTCCGTCCGAATATCTTCTCCCCGGCATCAGTCTTCCGGTGAATTCATCTACGATCATTACTTTACCGTCCTGAAGAACATATTCAACATCCTTCTCGAAAAGAGAATATGCCTTGAGCAGTTGAGAGATATTGTGATTCTGCTCAGATCTCTGGCCGTATGTAGCCTGGAGTTCTCCCTTTTTCTTTTCCTTATCTTCAGCATTGGTCGATTCATCGGAATCTATCTTATGGATCTCCTCCGAAAGGTCCGGCAGAATGAACATCTCAGGATCATTAGGCGCCATGTAGTTTCTGCCCTTGTCGGTGAGATCGATAACATTGCTTTTTTCCTCTATCGTGAAATAGAGCTCCTCATTGATCTCATGCATTTTCTTATCTCTGAGGTAGTCATTCTCGACACTTCGCATGAGTTTTTTATTACCGGTCTCGTTCAGGAGCTTCATCAGCTTCTTGTTCTTGGGAGCGCCTTTATGCGCCTGGAGGATCTTAACACCAGCTTCATATTCTTTTTCCGCATCCTCTTCCGCTTCTGTAAGCAGTTTTTCCGCATCGAGAACGATCCGGTTAACAAGCTGTACCTGAGCTTTGACTGTCCTGTCTACAAGTGGTTTCAGCTTATCATACATTTGTGTGGATACAGAAACCGGGCCTGAAATGATAAGTGGTGTTCTTGCTTCGTCTATCAGTACCGAGTCGACTTCGTCAACGATTGCATAATTATGTCCCCTCTGTACCTGGTCTTCCTTGCGGACGGCCATATTATCCCTGAGGTAATCGAAACCGAATTCATTGTTTGTCCCGTAAGTAATATCACAGGCGTAGATTTCGCGTCTTTCATCGGGATTCA
This sequence comes from bacterium, assembly GCA_028278455.1. GTDB lineage: Bacteria > SM23-31 > SM23-31 > SM23-31 > SM23-31 > JANQEH01. Next base: position 649 of record JANQEH010000122.1, on the reverse strand, counting down.
TATCATTCAGGATACATCCTACTGTGAGACCGAGCATCTTGTATATCTCGCCCATCCATTCACTGTCCCTTGCGGCAAGGTAATCATTGACGGTAACAACGTGAACACCCTTACCAGTTAGAGCATTCAGATAAACGGGCATGGTCGCTACGAGTGTTTTTCCCTCACCCGTGGCCATCTCTGCGATCTTTCCCTGATGGAGAACTACACCGCCGATTAGCTGGACATCATAAGGTATCATGTCCCATTCTATCGGGATGTCCCGCACTTTGAAGACAGTTCCCATTTTCCGTTTACATGCCTGCTTTACAAGGGCAAAGGCCTCGGGGAGTATTTCCTCGAGGACTTCTTCTTCGGCTTCGGCGACAGCATCTTCCAGATCTTCGCGAGAACTGTCCCTCATCTGATTGCGGGCCTCTTCTCGTGCAAGTTCGATTTTATTCTTGAACTCTAATGTCTTTTTCGGCAGGTCCTCGTCTGAGAGACTTTCAAATTCCTCGAATTTCTCATTGATCTCATCCAGAACAGGTTTTATCCTTTTTATATCCTTCTGGTGTTTGTCGCCGAATATTTTAGCAAATACACTCAATTATTACCTCGTAAAATTAATTGTTTATAATCAGTGTTTCTCAGCGTCCGGAGATCAGCC
>JANQEH010000105.1 GCA_028278455.1 bacterium | reverse complement strand
ATAAATTAGACCAGATTTAGAAAAAAGGGCTTCAATTGAAGCCCTTTTTTATTGTCATCAGGAATATATCCTATATTACCTTTCAGAGTATCACTATTCTAACGAATCATACCTTTAACTCAACAATATTCAGGAAATATTTTTCGCTTCTGAGATTTATCGGCTTGCCCCTCTCTTCAAAGCAGAGTCGGGGCTTCGCTCGAAATGAAAACATAAATTGCGGGATTGATTATATGTCATTTCGACCGTAGTTCCAAAGCTGCGGAGCGAAGCGGAGAAATCTCTACTTATATTCTCGTAATCGAATTAATATCGCGTCATTATTCCCGCTTAAAAATCATGTATCAAAAATATTCTGAAACATTATTATGCTGATCGCATATATATAGATGTATGCATGGCGCATATATATAAAATAGGTGGTCCGAATGTCAGACATCACAAAACACGAAGAAATATTACTTATCTCTATTCTTCATCTAAAGGATAATACCTATGGAGTGCATATCCGGAGTAAGATAAAAGAGATGACCGGGCAGCAGTGGAATTACGGGACGTTATACAGGATCCTTGGACAGCTTGTCAGGAAGGGGCTGCTGTCCCGCGAAGAGGGGGAGCCGATCCCTGAAAAGGGAGGGCGGCGGAAAAATTTTTATACGCTGACAAAACGGGGTGTCAGTGTATTGAAGGAGGCTTACAGGTTCCAGGAAGCTATCTGGGGCGGCAGTACGAAAATGGCGCTTGATGTACGGGGAGAATATGACGAATAGGCAGCAAATACCGCCGAAATGGGCCTCAAAGATCCTGCTCAGGATCAATAATCTTGAAGACGGGTATTCGCTTATGGACGATCTCGAGATCGAATTCGAGGATCTCGCTTCCCGGAAGGGAAGGTTCAGTGCAGTTTCCTGGTATATTCTGCAGGTGCTGAAAGTGATACCCCAGATACTGTTTTCAACCATCTGCCGGAGACTTACAATGTATAAGAACTATTTGAAAATCGCACTCAGAAACCTGAGAAGACAGAAAGCATATTCATTAATCAATATCTCAGGACTGACCACGGGTATGGTATGCTGTATCCTGATATCACTCTGGATACTCGATGAGCTGAATTACGATACTTACCACGATGATGCCGAATTCCTCTACCAGGCGATTAAGACCTTCCAGGGACGTCCGGTAACTGCCACACCGGTGCTGCTTGCACCGGCCCTGATGGAGGAATTTCCTGAAGTTGTGGGAGCCTCGAGATTCCACAGCGCCGGAAGGATCCTTCTTACAAGAGGAAACGATCCTTTCTACGAGGGAAGTACATTTTTCGTCGATCCGGTGTTTCTGAAGATGTTCAAATTCGATTTCATATACGGAGACGGGAATAATGCTCTGAACGATCCAAGGTCGATAGTGCTGACAAGGAGTATTGCCGAAAAATATTTCGGTGATGAGGATCCGATAGGTAAAGTTCTGACATTTAACGGTGAATATAATCTCGCTGTCAAGGCCGTGATCGAAGATGTTCCATTTAATTCCATGGTAAGGTTCAGAATCCTGCTTCCTTACACACTCCGGCTGGAACTGAACGTTCTCGAGGGGTATGTTCCAGGCTGGACACATAATTCCCCGCTATGTTATGTCAGGCTCAGAAAGGGCGCTTCCGGTGAAGATATGCAAGCCAAACTCACCAATTACCTCGGATCGAAGATCAGGATAGTCTTACCCAAAGAAACAGAGAAAATGACAGATGACCAGCTCCCCCAGGTTTCTATAAAACCTTTGCAGTGGATCAGGTTCGATACGGTATACCGTGGTGAGAGCAGGAGGCAGACTTTAACTCTTTTCGTTGCGATAGCATTCGTTACACTTCTTATAGCGAGTATCAACTTCATGAATCTGTCGACAGCCCGGTCGTCCCGAAGGGCGAAGGAGATCGGCCTCAGGAAGGTCTCCGGCGCCGACAGGAAGAATGTGATCATACAATTCCTCGGTGAATCGATGGTACTGTCAACTATTGCGCTGATCACGGCTGTTGCTCTCGCTGTACTGTTGCTTCCGGCTTTCAACGGAATGTTCGGTAGGAATATAAGTTTCAGCATATTGCAGAATTCGTACGTACCCCTGCTTCTGCTCGGTATAACTTTGTTCACAGGGCTCGCAGGGGGCAGTTACCCTGCGTTTTTTCTTTCGCGTTTTCAGCCTGTTAACACACTGAAAGGAAACCTGAGTGCAGGGACAAAAAATTCAGTAATAAGGAAAATTCTTGTTGCATTCCAGTTCGTTCTGTCGATCTCCCTGATCATCGGAACTGGAATAATAAACGATCAGCTCGATTACATCCGGGAGAAAGATATGGGGTATGAGCCTGATAACGTGATCATGATCCCGCTGAATTCCGGTAACCGGCAGTATTTCGAAACGTTAAAGACAAGATTCGAGACGGTTCCCGGGGTGGAAAGTGTTACGGGTTTACAGGACAGGCCGTCATTCATCGGGAGCAGTACGACATATGCTGACTGGGAAGGTAAGAATCCGGAGTATAATCCGACGATGGGGGATTTCAGAATCAACCATGACTTTATAGAAACAATGAAGATTCAGCTTATCCAGGGCAGGGATTTCTCCCGGGAGTTTGCGACGGATTTAGGAAACAGATTCATAATCAACGAGGAGATGAGGCGGATCATGCGGATGGATGATGTTGTCGGAAAAAGGCTGATGTTTGCAGGTCAGGAGGGTACGGTGATCGGTGTTGTCAGGGATTTTCACTACACTCCTCTGCGGATGGCGATGCGCCCGCTTGTGATGAGGCTTATTCCGGAAAGGACCGGGGTAATGCTTGTCAGAGTTTCGCCTCAGAGTGTACCGGAAATCCTGGAAAATCTGGAAAGTTCATGGAAAGCAGTTGCTCCTTCTTTTCCGTTTGAGTTCAGGTTTCTCGAGTCCGATTTCGACAGACTCTATACCGGCGAACAGAGGGCCGGGGATATTTTCAGGACGTTTTCTTTCATCGCGATCATCATAGCCTGCATGGGTATTTTCGGGCTGGCCGCATACACTGCGGAACAGAGGACAAAGGAATGCGGTGTCCGCAAGGTTCTCGGCGCCTCGAACGGGAGTATAATGAACCTGCTTACGAAGGAGTTTATAGCTCTGGTGCTGTTATCGAATATACTGGCTTACCCGCTGGCGTATTACGTTATGAACCGGTGGCTTGAGATGTTCGCCTACCGGACGAATATCGGAGTTTTTGTTCTTCTCGGAGCTTCGCTGATTGCGCTTGCTGTCACCGCGTTTACAGTCGGACTTCAGGCATTCAGGACCGCCCGCACCAACCCGGTCGATAGTTTAAGGTATGAGTGAAGGGGGGGGAGGGAGTAAGTTTAAATTAGATAAATAGTATCATCTCTGAATTCATTTACTACTTTTTCACAAAGTTCAATAGTATCATCTGAGCTAATGTTATTACCAATTTTTACCTTAGATAAAGCTATAACAAGTTTTGCAATTGATCTAAAGGTCTTTCTCAATTGCATAAGCCTAGCATCAAATCGATCCGCACCTGTGACATCTAGATCCTCAATAACATTATTTAAGCGATTAATCCATCTCTGTTCTTCATCTGAACCTGAGATTAGTATTTTTTCAAATTTTCGATAACCAACTACCTCAAATCGCCTTGCATCGGCATTTATTTCATGAATCATCAGATCCCCTATCCCTTCTTGCCAATCTCTATAAAGCCATGATTCTTTTATTGCAATTTGCTGAATTGCTTGCGCTCTAGTTTCAAGGACAATTTCTTTTGATAAAGGATTGATTTTCAAAAAATTGCATATTTCATTAGATACTTTAAGACAAAGTTCATTTTGATTTTTTAATGATATTTCCAAAGCAGAATTTTTTTCTAATTCAAATATAGTTTTTTTAATAATCTTTTCAATGGCTACACCAATAATAACAATTGCCTTCTCATCTTCGGGTAATTCAATATTCCATAATCTAGTAAGAGATTTTAACCTTTGAGTTTCAACATGTGGACCATCAGCTAAACTTGATTCAAACTCGTTAATTGCAGAATCAAATGATTTATATTTTCTCCTATTCTGAATCCTCAAAAATGATAATTCTCTTTTATACGCTCTAATCCATCCGATTAATGATCCTAGACGATATAATGTACTTTTTCTTTTATAATCATCATATTTAGTATTAGATTCTTTCCCTCTTAAAAAACTACCTCTACCTTCTAAATTAAAAATTTCGTTGAATCGCCAAAGCAATTTCGTAGCGGTTGAAAGAAGAGGATCTGCATAATTCTGGTATATAACAAAAGTGTTTTTTCTTGATTCTCGACGGTCTTTTAATAAACTAAAGAAGAAATCTCTCAAGAAGATTCCCAATAGAGTAACACCAGCAGCAATTATAGCAGCCTGAATTCGAACATCGTTTATATCAATCCAACTCATATTTTTCCTACAATCTAATTATAAGGATAAATCAGAGTTATTAACATCTTTAATATAGGTAGACTCAGGTATAAAGAGTACTAATATTGATTTTTATAAAGAAATATCGTATGTTTTATTTCTCGTTTGTAAAATAAGAGAATTAATGAAGAAATTAATAAACATTATATCCCTCTCCCATAAATAAAAAAATCTTCTTCTAAAAACAATAGGTGTTTTTTTATTTTTATACCATGGTTTAATGGGGAGGAATGGGGTGTATTATTGGTCGGTTAGTTGGATCCAAATAAAAGCAGGGTACAATTACAATGAGATCCCATTTATACTTCGGTCTTTCATTTATGTTAAATTTAACAATGTCAGTAATCTTTTAACCTGGAATCTTCTAAATTGTCTATTAGATATCTAAGGAATAGCTTATAAAAGGCTGTTTGATAATAATATTGAGCATAAATACATCGTTCTTGAGTGACTTTTCGAAAAATTCATTTTCGTAATTCCGTTTCTTGTAAAAGAATTTATAAATATCAAATATTTGTCTTCAATATCAGGAACTTTACATACCATAATAGACCTGATGCCTTCTATCGGTAATGGTCTGATCGTGATCTGGATTTTGAACTCCGATAACAGTGATTTCTGCATCTTTCTCAGTCTATAGAGACTTACATTAGGAGAGTCAATTACCAGGTCGGAATGCTCGTTCAGGTAATTATAGGTCAGTTTGTTTGAAATATTATGTATCGGCCCGTTATTATCTTTCTTATTATACTGACTGTAGTAAAAACCCTCGTCTTCACTTTTTATATAGAATGCAGCCTCACAGTTCAATATTTTTGCATAATGCTTCAGAACGTCATATGTATCAAATTCTTCTGCAGAATAAAACTTGTCTACAAAATTATCTATAGGATTTGTCAACTCATAGGCATCGACTTTCATCATCAGCATTAATCCAAAAAACAAACCTCCGAATAGTACAGCTTCATGCACATTTGGCAATAGTAAATATACTGCCGCTGCTGTAGAAAATATGAAAGTGATAATACATCCTGCCCAATCGAAGTGTTTTGAAGATGTACCGACGGGGACTAATAGGAAAATTAATGCATATTTTGTGTAAGATACTTCCAGGGTGTTTCCAATAATAAAAATAATGATAATATCGAGGAATACTCTGGAGACTCTGCCTGAATGAGAATGGTAAAAACTTGACAGAGATGCCAGCATTGCCAGGTGAATGAAGAAACTGTAGAAAATAGCTATTGAAAGAAAATAATCTGGAACCAGTGATTTGAAAAAGAAAGCGATTATCAGCAGAATCCAACTGAAAAGATATCTCAGAAACAGGGGATATGTATTAAAATAATATGAAATACCTGTATACCACTTACCGCGGTTTTCAAAGTTTAAGTTCGGTAAAGTAAAACTCCAGTAAAAGAAATTTACGACACCGACAAATATAAAATGTATGATATTCAGATTGTCACTTATTGTTATCATGAATGAGTTGGTAAAGAAATCTTTAGCCATATGAATAAATTCAAATAATCCTATCCCGGCAATTGTCAAAAAAGCAAGAAAAAGTTTTATGAATGATGAAAAGCCGTATTTTTGCGCAGGGATTTCAAAGAATCTGAAAAACCGTGCTCCGGGTGAATCATCCTGCGGTGATAGAGGACTAACCTGAATAGTGTACAATCCAATTTTAATGGCGCCCAGTATGTCGGTAAACAATCGGTCACCAATCATTGCAATGCTTTTTGAAGCGTTCACATTTAAATATTTCAGCGCTTGTTCAAAAGCCTTTGGCGAAGGCTTCTTAAAATCTGATCTGACTACCTTTATCTCGGTTATTTTTTCGATTTCCGCGGCTCTTTTTTCATTGAACTCATTGCTCAGAAAGCAGATATGATTGCTGCCGAATTCTTTTTTAAATGCATTGATTTTTTCTAAAATATCTTCAGGGATTTGAGAAGTACCCTGGATGACGACTGTCTGATCTAAATCAAAAATCAGTTTCGATATATCATTTTTTCTTAATTCAAATGGATCCAGATCTAAAATCGTATTGATTTGTCTGTCAGGTGTGTTATAGGAATCAAATATCGAAAGCTTTTTGGCTATAAACGCAAATATGTTAATCATGAGTTTATCCGGCGAATTGTTATTTGATTTTTTATTTTTTCTAAAGATACCAAAATCAGCAAACGAAATAAAATTAACAAAATTTAACAGAAATTGAATTCAGTGTAGCAGAATATAACCTGCTGAATTCTAAAAAAGCAGTAATTCAATTTAAAAATAAAAAAAACTTCTTCCTAAAACAATAGGTTTTTTTTTCTTTTTATACCATAATCTCCCGGTGATGGAAAGGGACGGAGTTACTGATGGAAAGCCGGGATCCGGATTGGGATGGCAGAAGCTGAATTAAATTACTATTTAAGGCAGGATTCCGAAGAATTTAACATGTAATGTAAAAACATGATCCGGAATTGATATCTCTTTCTAACATAACGGATTGAAATGACAAAAGTGGAGATGCGTACAAGATCGAATTATGATCGCGGAATTTGAGATATTCCTTTTTTTTCATCCAGAACAGTTTCAGGATATTCTTTATTCCTGGTTAAGTTTGAGAACCTGAAACTCCCCGCATCGATGGTACAGGCTAAGGTCCGGATGACAGGTGGTGGTATTCAGTATGACAAGTGGATTGATTAGGTATACAAAGGTGTAACGTTACTCTTTCTTCAGGTTTACATATGAAGCGATGATCTTCGCTAATGCTTCGGTTATCACCCTGTCGCTTGGCCCCTCCCTTGATTCTGCCGGAACATAATCCTCTCTTCTTGCCTGGAATACCCAGTTCTTGTCCTGCCGGAGATTGATTAAAAAACAGGTCTCTCTCCACCATCTGCCTGATGTCCTGTATTTTTTGTATTTGCTCGTTATTCGTGAAAAATAATAGCAATCGCACGTTAGAACTTTTTTCTTCATGTCCGGTGTCATTTCTTCAAAAATCTGTTCATCTATTATTGTATATCCAAGGGTGTGAAAGACCGATTCCACCTTTTCTTTCATTCCACGGTAGGGAATGTCGAAGTATTTGTATTTTGTACTTGTCAGCGGGCTTTTGGGAATATTCTTCAATTCACCGAATATAAAATACTCATAATCCGTTAATTTGGCAGTGCGCCTGATATCCGTGATCTTTTCACCCCTTATCTTAAGGGTACCGGGTTCTCTTTCTTGCTGTTTGTTTACCTGTTTTTCCTGTTCTGAAGTCTTTTGGGTATAGCATCCGTACAGGATAACAGTTGCCGGTATTAACAGCAGAAAAATATACCTTTTCATAACTAATCCCATATGAAGAAATGTTTAATAATGGGAATGCTTTATATCCAGGGAAAAATCGACCATCATTTTTGATAATGCCTGCATAACAGCTTCATTCCCGGCGCTTTTTTTCAGAATCGGATTTTCCCAGATAAACGATTCGACATGGTAAACCCAGTCATATCCGCTATAAAGATCTAACGCAAAATTTATTTTTGTCTGCCAGTCATTGTGTATATTAGTTTTACCCCCAAATACCGGGAACCTGTTTTCTTTGGTCTTATACTGATAGCAAATTCCCGAAATGACTCTTGCTTTTTCTTCAGCCGGAAGGTCTAGATAATCACCTTTGTTAAGCACCGCGAATCCCATATCATTAAAAGCATTTTCCACCCTTGATCTTATATTTTCCGATGATACAATCCTGTAATTTCTTATACCTTCCGGTTTCGGATTTATCGGATTGACATTTCCGAAAATGAAATAAGAATAATCGGTTAGCTTTAAAGTACCCCGCTTATCAATTATAGTCTGGTGATGTGCAGAACAGGAAAAAAGAATTACGGAGTAAATGAAGAATATAATTATATAGATTTTGGATCTGTTCATGACCTTCTCCCGATATTTCCAGCCCAAAGACAGACTGTGGTAAGTAATTGGCTTAGATCCCGGATTAAACTAATATACGTTAGATTCTCGTATTTTCCCTAATATAAAATTAGTTTTTTGATTCGAGATTTCTTCACTCTGTCAAAAATGCATAAGGGAACTCAACATAAATAATAATTGGAGGAGGAGATTATGGTGATAGAAAAGATAATTCGGATGTAAAAGTAATGATCCCAGCTGTTATTCAGGTAATTCTTTAAACCGGAACAGGGGAGTGTGAACTCCCCTGTTCCGGGAAGTTGTATTCTCCTATTAGGCGGCGGGCCAGAGCCAGCCGTACGTTCCGGCGGTGAATAATGCATAAATCAGGCCGTCGAACATCGACTTGAATGTAGTTGACCACTTTCTCTTGAACCAAATCGAATTCTGTAGAAGAGCGATCGAATAACACATGAATGCCGTTGCTCCTACGAATCTGGATACCGAAAGGTAATATGCACCCGGTTCGAGAACTCGGGTTGCGATGTAAGAAGATAAGAGACTAACCAGAACGATATAAAAGAACCACATCACCATACTCGGAATCATATTGAGGAAATCTTCCGGTCTGTAGAACGTGAAAATGGCGACAGGGCCTTTCTTCACCCTATCCTGAAATTCCTTGCTCTTCATTGTCTCCGGATCACCCGCATGGGGCATGCAGTAATCCCCCGGGGGGATATTGAAATCACGAAGTGCATCCATGACTTTTTCCTCGTCCTTCAGACCAGAAAGGTCGCTCCTGTGATAGGGAAGGAACATGTGGATTATGGTACTTATAATGAATACAAATACAGCAGATAGCAAAATAGGTAACCATAATGATACTATTGAAACCATTTTGATCCTCCTGAGAAGTTTTTGTATTTTATGCGTAATGATGGAATGCGTATTTGAATTGTATCTGTATATAATAATACAATATTAAAAATGCAATAATTCCGTTTTTTTCATGATTATTTAGAGAGAATTATATATATTACTTTCATCCGCTTGAGCTATAAACTGAATTTCGCTTTGAGATTACTCTATTACCTCCCCGTAGCATTGGAACTCCGGTCGAAAAGATAATTGTATGTTCCAGTGAAGGGGATAATCAGTTCAAGAGAGACTATAAATCAATTAGTATAAAAAACTATTAACATAATACTCCAAGGGGTATATGATGAAAAGTAAAGTTATCATTATTGCGATCCTTACTATTTTGAACTTTATTCCACTAAACGCTGACGCACAGGATGGATTTAAATGGGAGATGTCACCATATGGAGAAATAAACAATATTCTTCCCATGCGTGACCGGGCTAACATATATAACGAAATCCTCGAATGGAGGCTCGACAATATCCTCCCGGAGGTTATGAGACGTGAAGGGATCGATATGTGGCTGGTGATATGTTTCGAGTATGACGAGGATCCGGTTTATATGTCTCTTGTTCCGGAGCCGGTAATGTGCGCAAGGAGGTTATCAATTCTGCTTTTCCATGACAGCCCGGAAGGATTCAAGAAACTGACTGCAAACTGGCATGGATCTGGTTCAGCGGGGTATATGTATACGAATATATTTACGGACAGGTCGAAAGGGGCGAACGAACAGTTTAATGTTGTGGCCGATTATATACGGGAGCATGATCCCGAAAGGATAGGGATTAATTATGCTCCGCATTACGGCCACCACGATGCGTTTAACCACGGCAACGGACTGTCTGCGTTCCATAAAGAGAAACTCGAAAGGGCTCTTGACCAAAAATATATAGACCGCCTTGTCCCTGCGGAAAATGTCTGTATCGGCTGGTATGAGACGAGAAGCCCCCGCGAGGTGAGCCTGTACCGTCATCTCTGCGGTATTGCTCATGACCTGATCTCGGAATTCTTCTCAAACGAGGTGATCACGCCGGACCTGACTACAGCAGATGATGTCAGATGGTGGATCAGGGACCGTATCAATGAAATTGGATTAACTACATGGTTCCAGCCCTCGATCGATATTATCAGGTCACCTTCTGACCGTGAGAAGTACGGTAGAGATGACAATGTGATCCGCCGCGGTGATATACTGCACTGTGACGTCGGGATTGTGTATCTCGGACTCTGCACCGATATGCAGCATAATGCTTACGTGCTCCGGCAGGGTGAAACTGAACCACCGGAGGGGATCAAGAAGCTGTTGAGAAACGGCAACAGGCTCCAGGAGATACACCTTGAAGAGATGAAAAAGGGACTGACCGGCAACCAGATACTGAAAGCAATAATTGACAGGGGGAAAAGAGAAGGATTGAATCCGGTAATATATTCGCATCCGATAGGGCCTTACGGGCATGGATCGGGAACGATGATCGGTATGCCGGAGAAACAGGAATTCGTTCCCGGTTCCGGAGAGCATCCGCTTTATTTCAATACTGCGTATGCTATGGAATTCAGCGTTGCCGCAGATATTCCCGAGTGGGGGAATGAACGCGTAAGGATGGGATTGGAGGAGACGATCATTTTTACCGAAAAAGGTGCAGATTTTCTCGACGGATATCCAAGGAAATTCTACCTGATAAAATGACAGGATCTGTTAAAAATAGATAAGGAATCCGTAGCATTTTAAATGCCATTGCGTTAAAATAACCAAGTGCATTTTCAGACATATTAGAGGTGGGATTATAATATGTCAGCGGTAAAAAGATCGTATCCGGTGAATCAATATCATCATACTCACGTTCATATTCCCTGAGAGTATTGAGAAAAGAATAATAGTTGTATAAAACCTCTACAATAGCCCAGACCTGGATAATCAGGTAGTCGTCAGGTTGAAGCCGACATTCTCAAAAGTGTACGTGATTTCTTTTCCGTCATTTTCTTCACGGTCGAAATAGAGTTGGAAATCTGAAAAAACGGAATAACCGCTGTTATACATGGCGAAACAGCAGAAATCCTTAATGCCCGTACGGTTCGTAAACCGGCACTTAACCTTAAAAAATCTGTTATATTCCAATTCAAACCAGATGGAATCCAGTTCAAGCGCATCAGGCATTTTGGATACTGCCGAGTATTCTTCGCCTTCAATAATCACACTCAATCTGTATTCTCTTCCCTGTTTTCCTTCATATTCCCGGCTGCGGTATCGCCCGGGATCATCCTTAAACTCATCAAGTATATACGTGTTGTTTTCATTGTCCATGAAGGTCACCTTAGCTCCCGGAACAGATGGATTCTCGCCGTTCAGGAAATAATCCGCAATCCTGTTGACTGCCACAATATTATAGCCGGTATCTGTGACAAGTCCGTTGATAACCATTTTCGAACCGATACCGCTGAGATCAATACTGACGATATCCTTGAAGCAGCCTGTAGTGAAAGGTATGAATACTATGAGAGCCAGGATAATGAGACAGCGAATCGAAAAGGATGGATTATGATTATATTTATTAATATGTCCAGTGAGCCTGGGGAATAAATTGATATATCGTGCTGAAATTACTTGGCTGCGATTGAAATGACAGTTCTCCGGAAGAACTGAAAAGCATTTTATTCCGTAATATTTTTCATTCATGGACAATCAGAATTTGAAGTTATAAGAGATAGACGCACAGCTTACATTATCCCCGGTATGTTTTTTTTTCTGAACATCAGGGAGTATGTATTTTTTTGCGCATAAACATTATAGATCGAAAAATTCCATGTCCCGCCCTTTCTGGTTGTATAGAAGGCCCCTATTCGAGCCTGTGATATGCAGGCAGTCTATAGTTGTTTTTATCGGAATATGCTGTCACATCATATCCATGCACCTGGTATTTTCCGTATGGAATCGTTATTGGCTGTCCCTTGAAATACACCCAGTTTGCTGAGAACTTCCATTTTTTCTCAGGCGAATAAATACCGGTAACCGATAGGTCGTGGGTGCGGTCATATCGCGCAAGAAAGGATCAGCCGTTGTTTATATCAGCAAATTTTTAATCGATCTTGAATGTGAATAGCCCACCCAACCGTTGAGTTTCCCCAAATTCTTATTGAACATGAATTCCACACCCTTAGCCCATCCTTTCTCCGTGACAACCTCGGATTCAAAAAAGCTTATTAAGAGAATATTTGCTCCGTTCTTGTAGTCAGTCAGGTTTTTCATATCCTTATAGAAGACCTCAACCGATGTCTCGTAATTATTTTCATTGAAATTTCTGAAGTATCCCATTGAAACCTGGTCGCCGCGCTGGGGTTTGATCAGCTTGTTGCTGGGCTGCCAGACATCGAGCGGAGTGCCGGAAGTGGACTTGGAAAGAAGATGTATGAACTGATAATTTCTTGAGAAACCTGCTTTGAGTGAGCTTGTTTTACTGATGCTGAAATTAGCAGTAATCCTTGGTTCAAAGCCTTGATGAGTTATTGCTTCTTTTTTATGGAATATCAGATCCTCCTCTATAAGGTCTGTATAGTCGTCTTTCTGTCTTGTAGTGGCAAAAACTGAATATCTTAGGCCGTAATTGAGGCTGATCCTTTTTATTTCGCTGATTTCATGAGACAGGTAAATCACCCCTTCGTCAACAAGCCTCCTTCCGAAAACCGCTTCGAAATAATCATGACCTTTAGCAGTAATAGAACCCGGCCTAAACCTGTAATATCCATATTTCAGTCCGAATCCGATTATATTGTTAGAATTTATGAAGTATTCGAAATCCGTTTTGCACTCAAATTCCTTATTCTTGAAGAGATAGTAACAGTGTCGTCGTCTTCATCTTCGGCATAGACATTCATATTGTATTTATAGTCGCTGAATATGAAAGAAGTATTCAGAAAAAGCTTTCTGCTGAAAAGATTATTCCAACGCAGAGTAGAGGTGCTATTGCCCCAGTCAAGCTTGAAGATGCCCTGGAATCCGAGAACATCTTTCCCCGCATAACCTGATATGAACAGCCGGTCTTTCTCCCCCAGGATATAATAGGTCTTTAAGTTCAGATCATAGAAAAGAAGATTTGAGTCCTTCACATCCTGATTATTTGATATATTCAGGAAAACATCAGCATAAGTTCTTCTTGCCGAAAATATAAAAGAGCTTTTGTCTTTTTTTTATTGGTCCCTGGAGCATGATCCTCGAGAAGATCAGTCCGATCCCTCCCGTACCTTCGAATTCCTTTCCCTCCCGTACCTTCGAATTCCTTGTTATTACCTTTCTTCATCTGGATATCCAGTACCAAAGAAAGCTAACCTCCATATTTCGTAGGTGAAGGGCCTTTATGCAACTTTACATCCCTGATAGCATCTGAATTGAAGACGGAAAAAAATCCGAAAAAGTGGAAGGCATTATAGATCGATGCTTCATCCAATAGGATAAGGTTCTGATCGGAATTACCTCCCCTGACGTAAAATCCACTATCCCCTTCACGAGATGATGTAACTCCCGGCAGAAGGTGAATCGTCTTCAGAATATCCTGCTCACCAAGAAATGTCGGCACGTATTTTACTGATCTTGGATTGATCTTAACGAGGCCGATCTCTTTTGATCTGACGTTGAGATCCTCGGCTTCACCCGTAATAACGATCGTCTCGGATAATTGTATAGCTTCCATCATTTCTATATTTAGTATAGCATTGCCGGATAACTCGACCCCGATATTCTCTATATCATATCCAATATAGCTGTACTGTACTTTATAGTACCCGGCCGGAACTGTCAGAGAATAGAATCTGTAATTATTTGTTAGACAACCAGCCCTCAATACTTATATATATATATTAGTCCCAATAAGAGCTTCTCCGGTAGATGCGTCTGTGATATAGCCGCTAATAGTGAACTTCGGATCATATGCGTTTGTATTTTTTTTTGGAGGCTTAACGATTATAACCTCTCCGGAATCAGATATCCGTAATTCCAGATTTACCGGATCAAGTATGCTTTTCAATACATTATTAGCCGGAATGTTTACGTATTTCCCTGAAACTTTGTGATCATTCGGCAGGTCATTGATAAGGTAGTTGAAATGTACCTGTGTTTTTCCTTCAATGATCGAAATCGCCTTGGAGAGGGGAGTATTTCTGAATTCAACTGTGATCCGCTCCTTAAAAAGAGTTCGTATATTTCCTTTTTCTGTCTGCTGGCCGGTTGATGGTTGAGTTGTAGAAAGAAATTGGATGACTGCACTGCTTAATATATACGATCTCATTTTCATAAGCTGAAATTTCCTTCATCATAGTATAAGTTATATTGACAATCTGTTATTAATAAAGGGTGACTCAGATTATTAACATTGATGTATTTATTTCCTAATTAATCTGAAACATATTGGAAACAGCGGCGTATATCTATATGTTTCAAAAACATTAGGTAATATTCAAGGAGAAGTTATGGATCTTTTAACAAGGGGTGAAGAACTTGTACTCCTCGCAGTTTGGAGACTTCAGGGTAATGCATATACCGTTCCAATCAGGGAACAGCTTATCGAGGTTTCGGACAAAAAATGGTCTCTTGGATCGGTCTATGAAGCGCTGGACAGACTGGAGAAGAAAAAGTATCTCGAATCGTACCTGAGTGAGCCGATGAAATCCCGTGGAGGAAGAAGCAAGCGGATATATAAACACACTAAGGATGGTCTTAAGGCCATGATCGAACTCCGGAACGCCCAGAATGCTATCTGGAACGGTATATCGATCCCGGCAATTGAACGAGAACTATGAAAAAAGATTACGGATATAAAAATCCCCCGCGTTTTGCAGAGAGGATGCTCAAACGGCTGTACAAATATAAAAAGCCGGATACAAGGATCGGTGATTTCGGAGAGATATTCAACGACATCTACCATAATGCCGGAAAATCCAAAGCCTGGACATGGTACATGATGCAGGTGATCTTGAGTTTTTTCAGGAGGACTGAAAAAGCAGCGATAGGGAGTCAGATAATGTTAAAAAATTATTTTAAGATCGCATTGAGAAATATTCAGAGGAAAAAAGGATATACACTGATTAACATAATGGGCCTGTCAATCGGGTTGGCATTCTGTATCCTTATTCTTCTTTATGTCAGAGACGAATATTCTTACGATAAATTTCATGAAAATGCAGAAAATATCTACCGCGTAACCCTATTAAGATATAATCCGGATGGAAGTATAAAAAGTATGAATTCCAATCAGTCGATTCCTCTAGGCCCTGCACTTTGCTCAGAGATTCCCGGGATTGAGAGTTTTATCAGATTCAAAAGGTTGAAGCACTATGTACGAAAGGATGAAATAGTAAATGACGAGAACGTTTTATATGCAGATACTTCGGTGTTTAAAGTCTTTTCATTCGGCCTTCTTTCCGGGAATCCCGGATCGGTACTTGAGGACATGAATTCGGTTGTATTAAGCAAGGATGCAGCCGGCAAATACTTTGGAGATGATGATCCAATTGGAAGTAGTCTATTTATAAAGTTGAATGAAGAGTACGAAGAGTTCATCGTAACCGGTACAGCAGAAAATATTCCGGGGAATTCCACAATAAAGTTTGATTTCCTTTTACCTTTCAAGAAGCTTACCACATCGGTCAGCCCCTACAGGAATAATGCTGATAGGTGGGATTTCGTATCCATACAGACATATATAAAAACCTTACCTGAGTTAGATAATCATGATCTTACAGAGACGCTGCAGGATTTTACACTCAGGCACAGCAGGGAGTATGTGGAATTACTTAGAGAAAGAGAGAAATTCGCGGATGATGCCCTTGTACTTTCATATGATCTGCAGAGACTTACAGATATCCACCTTTCATCATTCAGTTCACCTAAATATTCCTATATTTTATCAGGGATAGCTTTGATGATCCTGCTTATAGCCTGTATAAATTTCACAACTTTGTCTATTGGACTGTCTTCAAGCCGTTCCAAGGAGATCGGGATGCGCAAAGTGATTGGGGCCCGAAGGTCACAGCTTGCATTACAGTATTGGGGTGAGACGGTTATTATCAGTTTGTTTGCGCTGCTTGCGGGAATAATTCTATCCTGGTCAGCATTACCTCTCTTTAATAATATCGTCGGAAAGGAGCTTGATCTGACGTTTTCCGGGATCATGACATATTTCCCGGTAATACTGGGATTGGTATTTTTTACAAGTCTTTTCGCCGGCGGTTATCCAGCGCTTGTCATATCCGGATTCAAACCGGTATACGTACTTCAAAAAAGGTTAAAACTATCAGGATCGAATACTTTTACCCGGGCACTGGTTGTAATACAATTTGCTTTATCGCTTTTTCTGATAAACAGCACCCTTATAATGTCAAAACAGTTTGATTATACTCGTGAAAGCAGCCCCGGTTATGATAAAGAGAATATAATCCAGATCCCTCTGAAAGACGCCGGGTGGGAGCGTACATCTGCCCAATTTAAAAATGCGCTAAGCAGCAGCAGTCTCATCAAGGATTTTACGGCGTCTAATAACGAGCTCGGGAGCAATAATTCGAGCGGAAGAAGGTATTTTTATAATGGAGCTACTTATACAATCAATATCTTTTCTGTAGAACAGAATTATGTGGATTTTCTTGATCTGGAAATCGTAAACGGAAGAGATTTTAAGCAGGATCCGGCAGCTGAGATCAAAAATGCCGTTATAGTGAACGAGTCGCTCATCAGGGAATTCGACATGACCGATCCTGTCGGTAAACCGATACCGGGGTATTCACAGGATCCGGCAAAAGCTCCGATCATAATAGGTGTTGTCAGAGACTATATGTTCCAGTCATTCTATCATGATATCAATCCGGTGATGATTTCCGCAGACTTTTATATGAGATACAGCAGGCTGCTTGTAAGAGTATATCCCGGCAAAATACATGAGGCTGTGCAATACTTGAACGAAACATGGAACGAAATCGTACCTGATATCCCCTTTAGTTATACTTTTCTTGATGAGTCGATGGAAACAAAGTACAGAAATGACAGGCTCTGGAACCGGATTGTTGGTTACGGTTCAGTTATCGCTATCTTCATAGCGGGTATTGGCCTTTTCGGTTTAATCACGCTAACTTCCGGGATCAGGACAAAAGAGATAGGGATCAGAAAGATCCTTGGCGCATCACCTGATGTGATAGTAAGACTTCTGATAAAAGATTATTTATACCTGCTTGCTGCAGGAATATTCATCACTACACCCCTGACGTATATTGTTCTCGGGAAATGGCTGGATAATTTCGCATATAGAATATCCTTAGGGGTAGACCTGTTCGTTCTCGGTGGAATGATTTCAGTGTTTTCGGTGATTGCAGTTATGAGTATTCAAGCAGTTAAAGCGGCTGTTACAGATCCGGTTGATTCACTCAGATACGAGTGAAATATTGAGCAGTAATTATATCCTGAAAATCGCAAATAAGGGAACGATGATATAATGGCTCACGAAAATCAAACCTTTGAATATTTTCGTCCTCCCCGGTTAGCAGAGTGGGTATTGAGAAAGTTGTATCACAGCAGGGATGCGGATACACGGCCGGGTGATTTTGGAGAGATCTATAACAATATCCGCAGTAAACGCGGCGTAATGGCGGCAATGTTCTGGTACTGGCTTCAAGTAATTATCTGTATTTCTATTCGTCAGAAAGACAATCTATTACGGAGTATGGCAATGTTCAATAATTACCTGAAAACCGCTGTTAGAAATCTCTTTAAACAGAGATTATTCTCACTTATCAATATTTCCGGACTTGCAGGAGGGATCGCCGTTTGCATTTTTATCCTTGTTTATATCAACTATGAACTGACATATGACAGTCATCATAAGGATGCTGACAGGATATACAGGGTGTTGACGACAATAACGAGGCCTGAATTTACCAATACATACGCAGGTATCATGCCTCCTTATGCCTCGAAGGTGAAGGGGCATTTCCCACAGGTCGAAAATATTACATGGTTATGGAGAGATAACCTTGATTCTCAGGTAGAGGCGGGAGAAAAACTATTATGTGAGAAGAAAGACCTGGTAGCATATGCAGATGATGAGTTTTTCAGAATATTTTCTGCAGAATTTATTCATGGTGATCCCGTTGATGCATTATCGGAGCCGAATACAGTAGTTATCACATCCGGTATTGCACAAAAGTATTTCGATTATATAAATGTTATCGGGGAGATACTGAGGGTTGACAGCATAGACTACAGGATAACAGGTATAATCGATGAAATGCCCGGAAATTCCATATTCAAATACAGAATAATAAGATCGTGGAATATACTCGAGGATGCTTCACTCCCCTCAAAGCGCAGTACAGGTACCGGAGGATACTTCCAGACATTCGCAAAGCTTCATTCTGAAGCATTTACAGAGGATCTTGCGCAGGGGGTAAAAGATATTATCTATAAAGATTACAAAGAATATTTTGAAAGAGAAAATACAGAAGCGCTGATCACTATTCAACCGCTTCAGAGTATCCACCTGGACAACAGGACTGATATTGTATTCGATCCGGGTGGTCATGCTAATATTCTTTATATATACATTTTCTCGGGGATAGCAGTATTTATCCTGTTGATAGCATCTGTGAATTTCGTTAACCTGTCTACAGCAAGGTCTGCGGGGCGTGCTGGAGAGGTAGGGATACGAAAGGTAGCCGGTGCTCATCGAAGTCAGCTTGTCTTTCAGTTTCTGGGGGATTCCTTCGTTATAGTGTTTCTTTCGTATTTAATGGCAATATCACTTGTAATCCTGTTTCTGCCGGAATTCAACTCTATCGCTTCTACATCTATAAAAATGTTTGACCTTCTCTCCGGCAGGATAGTATTTCTGCTTCTGGTGATATTCTTGATACAGGGGCTTGCGGCAGGATTCTATCCTGCGCTGGTACTTTCTTCGTTCAGGCCGGTAACAGTACTAAAAGGAAATCTGACGGCTGGAAAAAAAGGAGGTAAACTGCGGAGATCGCTTGTTATACTTCAATTTTCGGTTTCCCTCATCCTTATAATTGTTACGTTGATCTTCAATCTTCAGCTTAATTATATGAAAACAGCGCATCTCGGATTTGACAGGGAGCAGATGCTGATAATCGATCTCCAGAGAAACTGGATGAATACCGGTAAAGCGATCAAGAGTGAATTTCTGAAAGATCCGTCAATTCTTGGGGCTGCATTTTCTACCAGTATCCCGGGCAGGTGGATGTATCCCTGGGATGTTTATCCGGCAGGAGAGAAGACCAACAACTCGCATAAGATAAATGTTATGGGTGGTGACAGTGATTTTCTCGATCTTTATAACATCGAGATTGCCTCAGGTGAAAAATTCAATGAAACACATACAGCCGGTGTGTGGATCCTGAATGAGAAGGCAGTATCAACTTTCGGCTGGAAGCAAAACGAGGAGGCCGTCAGCCGGATATTTATGGACGAAAACCAGCGGAAAGTGATCGGTGTTTCAAAGGACTTTCACTTTACGGGCCTTCAGAATGAGATAGAGCCATTCGCGATTTTCTGTGCGCCGATCGGAATGTATTTATCTTTAAAGGTCGATACGCAGAATCTAAATAAAACACTGGCTTTTGTTGATGATACATACAGATCGATCTTTCCGGGAAATTATCTCGAATACTTCTTTCTGGATGATGATTTTAACGAACATTACCGCCATGAAGAGCAGATGGGACAGATATTCAATCTGTTCACAGCTCTGGGTATTTTCATAGCATGCCTCGGACTCTTCGGATTGTCGGTCTACATGGCAGAACAGAAGACAAAAGAGATCGGTATCAGGAAGGTACTCGGCGCTACTGCTTCAGGGATCACGATCATGCTCACCGGAAAGTTTGTCGTGTGGGTGGTTATTTCAATAATTATTGCAATTCCAGCGGGAAGCTATATCGTTTCCCGGATCCTTCAAAATTTCGCATACAGGATGGATCCCGGGATATTGCCCTATGCTGCATCCGGTACAGCGGCACTGCTGATCGCTGCATTAACGGTCAGCCGGCAGTCTATCAAAGCGGCAATGGCCAACCCCGTCGACTCACTGAAACACCGGTAAAGGGGAGGGGAAGTATATATAGTATTTTACTTCTTGACTATTTTTATTTTTTATTTTAATTTTGTGTTGCCAATATTACAAATTCATCAAGGATTATGATGAAATATTTCATTGGAGTCACAGATAATGAATGGTATAGTTATTTAGCTTCGCTGAAGCCTGAAGAAGTTAATTTCTGGCGTCCAAGCGGTATGGGATTTAAGGCAATTGACGTTGGTAGCCCATTCCTTTTTAAACTGCACAGCCCTCTGAATTATATAACAGGTGGTGGTTTTTTCGTAAAGGCTGAGAAATTACCGCTTTCAATTGCATGGAAAGTATTTGGAAACAAAAACGGTGCAGAAAGTTTTGAGAGTTTTCGAAAACTAATATTATCACATCGAAAATCTTCTGAGCATGATCCGGATATAACATGTATAATACTTAATGAACCTTTCTGGCTAGATAGAGAAAACTGGATTCCTATACCTAAAAACTGGAAAAAGGGCATAGTACCAGGAAAAACCTATGATATTTTTGATAGTATTGGTGAGAAAACATGGAATCAGGTTCAGATGGCTCTATATTCTCAAAATCAAAATACCGAAACATTGGAAACAGATTTAACTGCAAATGATCCAAATCCAGTGTATGGTCAAGAATATCTTACCAGAGGGCGAATAGGTCAGGGAGCTTTTCGCATTTTAGTTACAAGTGCTTATAACAAAAGCTGTGCTATTTCAGGAGAGAAAACTCTACCGGTTCTTGAGGCAGGTCATATTAAACCATTTTCTAAGAGTGGACCAAATATAATAAGCAATGGAATTCTTCTACGCGCTGATTTGCATATACTATTTGATAAGGGATACATTACTGTAAATACAGATAAGAAGGTTGAAGTCAGTAGAAAGATAAAAGAAGAATACGAAAACGGACGGGACTATTACAAATATCATGGCAACTCTTTGAAAATTCTACCTTTTGAGTCATATAATTTACCACAGAACCATTATCTGAGATGGCATAATGAATATGTTTACCTTGGGTGAATAATATCAATCAATGAGTTGTTATGCAACAACCTGTCATCCTGAACTTGTTTCAGGATCTAAATCTGTGAACCAATCTTCAGCAATATCGACAAAGCTACAATTGGTTTTCTGGATTAAATCTAGCTTCCATTCTTTATACCAGTTTTTTAATTGTATTTCTTTCTTAATAGCATCTCTAACATATTCATATTCTTCAAAATGAAGCAATATTTTCAAATTGTAATTATTAGAAAAACCTTCAAACTCCCCAGTTTTATGTTCAAATATCCTTCTTTCGAGATTATTTGTAGCACCAATATATAGTGGGCGTAATTTTTTATTTGTTAAAATATATACGTAGTACATCTACTGAACCTTTAAATACAAAAGGCAATTACTCAATAATGGAAGTTAATCATGAACAATACAATTCAAATAGATCCTGAAACAAGTTCAGGATGACAGGTTAACGAATAGAGTTATGTTAATAGAGCGATTGATTATCCAATTAATGTATTACTAAATTCTATTTGAAAGTTATTAGTATCTAATACCCACCCTCAACTCCCCTTATAGTGAAAGATATCGCCGCGTTTAGAGGCGGGGAAAACAGTATAGTTTATATTCTTAGTTTTTGCTAATTCAAAGAATTCCCCGTAGTAGTGCTCGAATCCTCCGCCGTGCATCGGGAAAAGGACCTGTACATTGAGTTTTTCCGCAGTATAAAAAGCCCCCTCGATAATTGTCGGGGTGTATTTCGTGATCCTTCCCCCTCCGTCAACCGCCATAATGAACGCAAGGTCTACTTTATCAGTAAGTCCCGCTAAATAGTCTATATTGCTCTCGTATAATTCCGTTTGCGATCCCTTGTAGAAGCCGTGATCACCTGAATGGTATGCCGTTATACCGTCCACCCGCACAAGAAAAGCAACCTCCGGGACACCGTCTATTCTGTGGTTAACGACATCGATCTGTGCATCCCCGACCTTCAGGCTCTGGCGCTCCCCGGTTATGCAATGATGATCGGGACCACGAGTCGCTCTCCAGCCGAAAACGTATTCGATATTTCCAATCTTACCTTCCCATTCGTGTATTATTCGGTCGTAGTGGTCTCCGTGTGAATGGGATACGAATACTATTACATTTTCATCACTGATCTCAGCCGGATCAATATAACCATTCTTCAGTGATCTCTCAGTTCCGCCTGATCCGCGGCCCTGCCAGTAATCGAAAATAAGGAAATGACCGCTGGTTTTCACTGCCCATCCGCTGTGGTTAAGATATATTACTTCAGCTTCTCCGTCAGCTATATCCTGCTTAGGCGCCGGAGTGTAGGCATGTTTAATAGGATCTAGAAAAGGCCTCGCGGAATAAGAAGAAAGGCAGAAAAAAATTATCAGGAAAATATGTCTCACTCTCATGAGTATCCTCTCTAACGATCGATAATTTTGGAGGGCCGGAAAAACTATATAAATGTAAACTATAATTCATGCAAAATCAATTCATAATAATCTATGTTGAAAGGCGACTATAATATTTTTCCTGAAAAAAGAAACAAATAGAAAATTGCGCCGTACAATAATATGTTTCTATTTCAAGGAAATATAGACAGGAGACTTAAATGAAACTTTTATCACGAACAGAAGAATTCATTCTTCTTGCTGTCATTTACCTCAAGGAGAGCGCTTATGCTGTTATGATAAGACAGCGTTTGAAAGAGGTGACCGGCAAATCATGGTCGTACGGGGCATTATTTACTTCACTGGAACAGATGGTAAGAAAAGGATACCTCGATTCATATCTTACTGAACCATTATCCGAAAGGGGAGGAAGGAGCAAGCGTATATACCGGATATCACTTACTGGAAAGGAAGCTCTCACAGCAATCCGGGAAATGGGCAATACAATGTGGGAAGCTGCTTATACCCGTGAAGCGGGAGACATTAATTGAATTCGGTTAAGAAAAAGCCGCCGCGTTTATCTGAATATCTTTTCGGCAGGATGTTCCCGGATAAAGGGCATTATACTACTGTGAGTGATATCGAGGAGGATTTCCATGACCTTCAGCATGAAAAGGGGATATTCTATGCGTCTTTCTGGTATCGTTTCCAGACCATTTCGGCAATACCCAACTATTTTTCAAACCGGACTAAAAGGACATATGCAATGTTTAAAAACTACCTTAAAATCTCAGCGCGTAATCTTCGGAAGAATAAGCTTTATTCATTGATTAATATCCTGAGTCTTGCTATAGCATTCGGATGCTGTATACTGATCTTTTCATTTATTAGGGATGAATATACATATGACAGATTCCATGAGCATGCCGATGAGATCTTCCAAGTGTATTCCGAGTACTACTATGGAGAAAATAATATTGTATGGAGACGTCCTCAATCACCTTTGGCGCCTACACTGACTCCCATGTTCCCGGAAATCCTTAACGCCGCAAGGGCAGACTACGAGGACTATATAGTAAGATATGAAGACCGGACGTTTACGGAAAGGTTCTTGTGCGTAGATCCCGAGTTTTTTGACATCTTCACATTCCCAGTAAAAGAAGGTAATAGAAATGCAACAGAATTAGAGATGAATTCCGTGATACTGAGTCAGGATATGGCTGAAAAGTATTTCGGAGAGAATGAACCGATTGGTAAGGTTCTCCAGGTAAAGATCAGGGATGGATTCAGGACTTTTGCAGTATCGGGGGTATTTGAGAAAATACCTTCTAATTCAAGCCTGCCTCTGGATTTTGTTATCAACATAAGAATATCATCCGGTGAAAGCCTGGATGTATGGGACCTGTCCAGCGGCCCTTCTGTTTTTATTCGTCTAGAAAACAGGGAACAGGCTGCAGACCTAGAAAATAAGTTTCCTGATACTATTAACAAGAATCTTTATGATAAGGGTGTTTCTAAGAAGTCTGGCTACCACCTCAACTCTTTGACAGATTACCACCTGGATTATTATTACTCAGGTGTATTGAGAAACAGCAGTAATAAGCTTTATTCCTACATCTTGTCGGCCATATCGGTTCTGGTTCTGATCATTGCGGTATGCAATTTCGTCAACCTTTCAGTTGGAGGTTCTTCTCCAAGAATGAAAGAAATAGGGCTCAGAAAAGTATTCGGCGCCCAGAGAAAACAGCTCATAAGACAATTCTGGGTTGAATCTATTATAATAAGTTGTATTGCGATCATAACAGGTGTTGTTTTTTCAATAGGTTTCCTACCTACCTTTAATGAAATGACACAGAGAATGCTCAGTCTTGACTATCTGATGGGTATTAAATATATACTTGGACTTTGCTGTGCCGGATTGCTGGTAGGTGTCACCTCAGGAATCTATCCTGCCTTGGCAATGTCGAGATCTACGACTGTCGATCTGTTCAAAAAGGTTTTTGGTATGACTGGAAAAAACTCATTCTCACGGTTCCTGATAATCTTTCAATTTGTTATTTCGATCTTTTTTATAATTTTCACTATAGCGATTAATAAACAATATGATTTCATGATGGATAAGAAATTCGGTTTAGACAGCGAACTTGCTATTACCCTGGACCTTCAAAACAGCTCTTCTGACCAGAGTAGAAACGATATAATCTTTTCTACTCTCAGAGACAGGCTTCAATCCGATTCCCGGATCGTATCCGTTTCTGCATCACATGCAAAGTATAATATGTACTCTGCATCCGTAGTAGAAAACAACATGAAAGAAAGGTCGTTATTGAGGTTCAACTGGGTAGATTATAAATACCTTGATTTTTTTGGACTGAAACTTACTGAGGGTAGGAATTTTCAAAAAGACCGTCCATCCGATGCCGGGAGGACTATCATAGTAAACCAGACATTTGTTGATCAATATGAAGTTGAATCGCCTATCGGAAAAAAACTATCTAACATTTTCAAGAGATCCTGGGGAGACGGAGAAATCATTGGGATTGTCGAGGATTTCCATTATAATTCGCTGCACAATGAGATAATGCCGCTGTACCTGACCTTACCTGATGAAGGGGGAGATGACCATTACAGTTATATATATATAAAAATGAACAGTGACAATATAAGAAGTACCCTGGATTTGATAAAGAGAGAATTTAACCGGTTAGCCCCTGATGATCCTTTCATGTATTCATTCATGGATGAAGAGATCGCCAGGGAATACGAAAGTGAAAAGCAGTATGGCAGGATGTTCAGTTTTGTCTCGTTCTTCGCAATATTTATAGCCTGCTCCGGTCTGTTCGGCCTCACATCCCTGACGGTGGCCCGGCGGAATAAGGAAATCAGTATAAGAAAAGTCCTCGGCGCTTCGTCATCCGGAATAATGAGCCTGATTAACCGTGATTTTCTTGTGCTTGTCGCAGCAGGTAACCTTTTTGCCTGGCCAATAGCATTCTTTGCAGTGGATAAATGGCTTCAGAATTTCGCGTTCAGAATTGGTATCAATCCACTCTTTTTTATATCAGCCGGATTCATAGCATTTTTTATAGCCCTGTTTACCGTAAGTCTGCAATCGGTTAGGACTGCCTCAGCAAATCCCGTCGATTCTCTCAGGGACGAATAGCATAATATAATATTGAATTCTATAACTTCAGTATATTATCAAAAATGAGTATGCAATGACCATACTCATTTTTTTGTCTGTAAACTGAATAAACCTAAAAAAATAAATAAGTGAAACCAAATAACGTAATTTACGTTATACTTAGATACAGGAATACTGTAATTTAAGTTATTGAATAAGGAGACAATCACTATGAGGAGTCTGACCGTTTTTGAAGAGACAGTCATGCTTGCAATATACAGGCTGAAGGGGAATGCCTATAGTGTGACAATTCACGGGGAAATAATGAAAATGACGGGTGAGGATGTGATAGTGGGGACTCTGTTTAACACCCTTAAACAGCTTGGCAGAAAAGGCTATCTGAATAAGGAAAAGGGAAGGCCGGTCAGTGAGAAAGGGAAGGATATCGTAATATACCGGATAACCGGAGACGGTTACAGAGCTCTGGAAAAAACCAGAGACCTGCATAATAAGATATGGGATAACATTCCGGATGTACTTTATAAAGAAACATAAAGCAGAAAGGACCATGAGTAATAAACCACCTTTTATCGCAAACCTGATCATAAGATTATTCTCGAGATTCGATGAAGAGTTTGATCTGATCAGAACCCTGAGTGATATCTATAAAGAGAGATTGATGGACCATGGCAGGCTTAATGCAGATATATGGTACTGGAAACAGGTACTTCATTCACTTTTAAGAAATCGAATATTCAATATTATCTGGAGTATGAAAATGTTAAAGAACTATCTAAAAATCGCATTTCGAAATATTAAGCGGTATAAGACTTATTCAATAGTCAATCTGACCGGTCTATCACTTGGGATAGCAAGCAGCCTTCTTATTCTTGCATATGTGAATTTTGAATTCTCTTTTGATGAATATCACGGTAATAAAGACAGGATATACCGGTTTGCCGCTACAGGAACACAGGGGATTAATCATTACAGTATCGCAAGTGTTCATTCGTCAGTGAAAGATTACCTGGAGCTGAATTTTCCTGAGGTAGAAGATATTGTGCGTTTTGCTAAACCCTGGCTTGAAACCTTTTCAAATGGTGACAAAAAATTTAAAGAAGACGGCCTCTATTATGCCGATAATTCAGTGTTCAACATTTTCGATCTTGAACTGCTAAGTGGAGATCCTAATAATGCACTTACATTGCCATACACCGTTGTGCTTTCTGCAGAGCTGGCAGAGAAATATTTTGGAGATGAAAATCCTCTTGGTAAAATTATAAAATGCGATGATGAATACGAATTTACAATAACGGGGATCATGGTCAAGCCTCCGGTGAATTCGCATCTACAATACGATGCGCTGATCTCGATGGAGTCGATGAAAAAGATCTTTGAGCATCCCTTTGAATACCGGGGGCATTTCGACTGGTTTACATACATTCTTATGAGGGAGGATCATAATATTGATGAATTCGAATCCAAACTCAGTGGATTCTTCGATCAGCAGTATAGTGATGTATTAGTATCAACCGGACGAAATCTTTCAGTTTTAATTCAGCCTTTAACATCTATACATCTTTATTCAAACCTGACATATGATAATCCGGGAAATACGAATATAACCTATATATATGGACTTATTACAAGCGCGGTGTTTATTCTGCTGATAGCAATTTTTAATTATGTAAACCTATCAACAGTAAGATGGACAAAAAGGACAAAAGAGATAGGGATGCGAAAGGTTCTCGGCGCTTTCAAAGAGCAGTTAATTCTCCAGTGTTTTGGTGAATCAGCGTTAAACACCCTTATAGCATTTATTATAGGGATCATACTTGTTGTATTGACATTTCCATATCTCTACTTTATATCGGGCTATAATCTCGATATCGGTTTTTTAACAACCAGATCACTAATCCTTCAAGCATTAATGATCCTTGGTATTATCAGTTTCACAGCAAGCGTATATACAGCGTTCTTCGTCTCAGGATTCAGGCCGATAAAAATTATAAAAGGGATTAATACAGGAGGAAAGAATATTTCTTTCTCCCGTAATGCCCTGGTGGTTCTTCAATTCCTTATCTCGATTTCTCTTATAATAGTAACAATTGGTGTTTTCGGGCAGATAGATTTCTTAAAGCAGACAGGACTGGGTTTCAATGACAAGCAATTAATCTACTCCCCGGTATATACAGACTATATGGGAGACCTTGGTAATGAAAAGGTTGATATTTGGATCAGTTCAATTAAGCAGGAGTTATTGCTGCTTGAAGGTGTCGAAGAAGTGTCATTTACTACTACTTTGCCCGGCGGATATTACGCACTGAGCAAATTAAATCCTGAGGGACTTTCAGAACAAAAAACAATTAATGCGGTATTGTATGATGTCAGCGACGATTATCTTAAGACTCTTGAAATAGAGATCATTGAAGGCAGGCGTTTTACTAAAGAATTTCCGGCAGACAGGGATAACTCGGTTATCATCAATGAAACTGCAGCAAAAATGATAGGATGGGAAGAACCGATTGGTAAGAAGATCAAAACCGAAAACGGAGATAAGAGCTGGACAGTAGTAGGGATCATGAAAGACATCCACTGCAGGTCTCTTCATCATAAGATCGATCCATTGGTTATTACAAATTTCCCACATTCACATTACATGATGCTGAGAATTAAATCCGAAAACTTTGAAAATACTCTTGCAGGAATAGAAAGTATATGGGACCGTATGGAACCGAACCACCCATTTGAGTACAGTTTTCTCGAAGACCGTATCAGCAGCATGTATAACTCGGAAGAAAAAGCAGGAAAGATCGTCCAGATATTTGCTATCCTCGCTATTATTATCAGCAGCCTGGGGATTTTCGGCTTCGTATCATATATGATTGAGCAGCGTACAAAGGAGATCGGTATAAGGAAAACCTTCGGGGCAACAGAAATGAGTATAGCCTGTATCTTCGTAAAGAATCTTGCCGTTTGGATAGTTATAGCAAGTGTTTTCGCAATCCCGATAGGTTATTTTATAGTTAACCGCTGGCTAGAATCGTATGCTTATAGAATCAATGTAGGCTGGGAAATTTTTTTACTATCGGGCCTATCCGCTTTCATGCTTGCACTGGTCACTATACTTTTTCAAACCATAAAGGCTGCATGCGCTAAACCGGTAGAAACGCTTAGATATGAATGATCCCAATACAGTTTTCTACCCGGGATTTTAATTACAAATCAGAAACTAAAGAACAGGCTTAATTATTGCCTGTTTTATTACTACACATTTAGTGTAGATATATTGAAACCAATATGTACACAAAACGTATAGATATAAAAAAAGAATATGGGGAATCATGGAAATTTTATCAAGAAAAGATGAATTGATACTACTCGCTGTCTGGAAACTGCAGGATGATGCTTATGGTGTGACCATCCGTGAGTTAATAAAAAAACAGACAGGTATTTCGATCAAGTTTGGGGCAATTTATGCGCCTCTTGCGCGACTTGTCAGAATGAAATATGTTGAATCCTATAATAGTGATCCTTTACCTGAGCGTGGCGGTAGAAGCAAAATCCTCTACAGGCTGACAACCAGCGGGAAACTTGCGCTTAAGAGGATTCAGGAAGTGAATTCGGCTATGTGGTCTGGTCTGCCTGAATTAACCGGAGATATTTAATCTTGTCGGAAAGAAATAACAGATTGTCGATGTATGCAAGGTTGTCTTTAGAGAGACTTATCCCGGCTGAAGTTAAATCAGGCGCCCTTCAGGATTTCGACAGAAGGTTTACAGAACTTATTAGTGAAAAGGGAAGACCTGCAGCATGCCTGTGGTTTTGGCGGCAGATCATACTTATGT
Organism: bacterium; assembly: GCA_028278455.1. Lineage (GTDB taxonomy): Bacteria > SM23-31 > SM23-31 > SM23-31 > SM23-31 > JANQEH01. Next base: position 15,332 of record JANQEH010000105.1, on the reverse strand, counting down.
TTCCGTCAATCATTGTATTAAGAATAAAATGGAGCTTTATAATGTTTAGTAACTACCTGAAAGTTGCATTTAGGAACATCCAGAGGCACAAAGGTTATACACTGATCAATATCCTTGGACTCACACTTGCTACTGCAGCGTGTATATTTATTATTCTATATTTACATTTTGAACTGAGTTATGATCGGCATTTTGAAAATTTCTCTAATATATACAGATTAACAAATGATATTCATATTGGTGATACTAAAAGACATTATGCTACCATCCCTGGTCCTCCCGGCCCAACTTTTACTGAGGAGATCCCTGAAGTCCTTGGCTATACCAGGTTAAGGAGATTGAATCCAAGAGGAGCAAAGCTTGGGATAATAAAGGATGGTGAGATGTTTGAAGAAACTGGAATATTCCTTGCCGATTCGACTTTTTCACAGATCTTCGATTATGGATTTTTAAATGGAGATCCAAACACTGCACTGGACGAACCGGATTGCGTAGTCCTGACGGAAACTTTTGCTGCAAAGCTATTTGGCGATGAGAATCCCATTGGGAAAATACTCAGGATCAATTCATACAGAATTGGAGATGTCCGTGTTACAGGTGTGATCGAGGATCCTCCGCCTAACACTCATTTCAAATTCAAGATGCTGGTGTCTCATCTGTCGATAGACGAAGAGAGAAGAAAGCGTATGATGTTCCACGATTGGGGATATTTTCCTTTTTTTACATATCTACGGATAGACAGGAAAGCTGATCTTACGGAAGTAAAGAAGAAGTTCGCCGAAATATATGAAAAATACAGCGGTGAAAGGCACAGGGCCCTGGGTGGATACTGGTACTACCATATTCAAAAAATAACCGATATTCATCTCAATTCACACCTTGAAGGAGAGATGGAACCAAATAACAGTATTGAATATATTTACCTGCAATTTATTATTGCAGGTCTGATAATTGTGATAGCCTGCGCGAATTTCATAAATCTATTTATAGCCAGGTCATCGGACCGGTCAAAAGAGGTTGGGATACGTAAGGTATTTGGAGCAGTGAAGATGAATATCATTGGTCAGATCTTCAGCGAATCTCTGATCATGATCATCTTAAGCGTGCTGCTCGGTATTATTTCCGTAATACTATTGCTGCCTGTATTCAATTCTCTGACAGGACTGAAAATCACGGCAACGTATCTGTTTCAAAAGCAGATCCTGCTTCTCATTTTTGGATTGATAGCTGTAACAAGTCTGGCTGCAGGAATTTATCCTTCGATATTCTCGGCAAGGTTTCGTCCCATAAAGACAATGAGCAGTAACCTGAAGAACTCAAAAAGAAGAAAGTATTTCAGGCAGTCGCTTGTAATGGTGCAATTCGTTATATCGATCAGTCTTATTTTCAGTACGATAATAGTCCTTAATCAGTTAAACTTTATGAGGACTAAGAATCCCGGCTTTGATAAGGAACAGGTCGTTGTGATCAGGATGAGGTCAGGAAGTCTAAGGAACCAGGGAAGAATGTTTAAGGAGCAGCTTAAAGATAATCCGAAAATATTCAAAGCATCATTTTCTACATCGATTCCCGGAAAGAATACGGCTACAACAGCATTTCAGCCGGAAGGTTACAGTGATGATTCTTCACTGATCATCGAGTCTATTAGAGTGGATTTTGACTATCTCGATACATATAAACTTGATACAGTCTACGGCAGGGATTTTTCCAGCGATATAAGCGCCGACTCTACAAACTCATATATGTTGAACGAGCAGGCGGCAAAATTAATTGGCTGGACCGGTGAGGAAGCTCTAAACAAGAGTTTAAGTAACCTGACAACAGGAGAACCCGAAAAGACAATTATTGGTATCATTAAGGACTATCACCACAGATCAATGAAGGAAGATATCGCACCAATAATATATGGAATAATGCCTTTCGAAGCAGGTTATCTTTCTATAAAGATCGACGGAGATAACATATCAGAAACCATTTCATTTATAGAAAGCAAATGGAAAGAGTTTGTTCCCAACCTGGACTTCGAATTTTTCTTTGTAGATGAGAATTTTGACAGCCAGTTCAGATCCGAGGAAAAACTAAGTGACCTGTTCAGATATTTTGCTTTTCTCGCAATTTTCATTTCCGGTCTCGGCCTGTTTGCCCTGGCGGCTTATACAGCAGAACAGAAAACTAAGGAGATCGGAATAAGGAAGGTCCTCGGGGCAGATAACATGCAGCTCATGATCATGATGAACAAGTCTTTTCTTGGAGTGGTCCTGGCAGCCTCGATACTAACCTTCCCTTTGATCTATCAGATCATGGATCGATGGCTTCAGCATTACGCGTTCAGAATTGAGATCAGCTTCTGGCTATATGTTCTATCATCTGTAATGGCTCTTGCCCTGGCGATCATAACATCAGCATACCAGACATTTAAAGCAGCGCGCGCAAATCCGGTTGAGTCGCTGAAATACGAGTAATCAAAAAAAAATACTATCTAATTACTTCAGGAGCAATTAAAATGAAAACAAAAGATGACCTTAGTAGTGAACGAAGGGATTTCCTTACTAAGTCAGTGCCGGTGTGCGCTGCCGCGTGTCTTGCAACAAGCAATCTTTTTGCTATGTCATCCGGTTTTTCAAGTTCACAACAGCAGAAGGAGGTGCATAAATTCGACAAGAAAAGGCCTGGGCCGGATATGACATATAACCGTTATCAGATTGCACGGCAGTTAAACTTTGTCAGGTTTGCTAAATTCCTTGAGCAAGAGATCGGGAAGGAAAAAATGTTAGATCTAGTAAAAAAACATGCTACTGAAAGGTTGCTGAGTGCTGCAAAAAGAGATCTCGAGAGATTGGGAAATTCCGATTTTAAATCCTATATCAGCATTTTTAGAAATCCGAATATGCTGGCAACGCTTACGATGGATATTATCGAAGATACCGATACTGTTTTTGAAATTAAGGTTAAGGAGTGCCTGTCAGCCAACACTTTTCTCAGGTTAGATGCCGGGGATATTGGATATGCGAGAGTGTGCTGGGGAGATTATGTCTGGGCAGAAGGATTCAATCCAATGATCAAGCTGATACGGGATAAAACACTTATGCAGGGAGATGACTTCTGTAATCACAGGTATGTCTGGACAGGATAATCCCGCCTAAAGAAGTAACAATTTCATATAGTTCTATTTTAACCATGCAGACTGTCTTGCAGCTGTCTGTTTTTATTTATTGAAACAATGAGTTCCGTAGTTCGTATATTTGTATGTAAAAGACATACATAGATGAGGACTAATAATGTACGAATTAACAAAACATGAAGAGCTTATCCTGATCTCCATCTGGAAATTAAAGGATAATGCTTACGGAGTAACTCTTAAAAAGGATTTCGTATCCACTACAGGTAAACAAATTAATTATGGTTCCTTGTGTAAAACGCTATATAAGCTGGTGAAAAAAGGGTATATCAGTTCAGATGAAAGCGATCCTGTATCACAGCAGGGAGGGCGCAGGAAAGTGATGTATACTCTTACTAAAGAAGGCCAGAATGCTTTGAGACACCAGTATAAGATCCAGAAAACTGCCTGGGAGAGCATTTCGGATCTAATTATCGAGATAAAATAAATTATGACCGAACGAAGAAGAAAACCGCCTGTTATCGCAAAATGGATAATCTCGAAATTATCCCTTTACGAAGAAAGATTTGCGCTAAGCGATCTTATTGAAGAGGAATTCCTAGATATCCGTGATAGAAAAGGTAAAATCAAAGCAAAGACCTGGTACTGGATTCAATTGTTCAACATATTAATCCAGTGCATTCCTTCAAGTTTTGAGAGGAGCACGGCAATGTTTAAAAATTACGTGAAGATCGCTTACAGAATTATCAGGAGAAATTCCGGGTACTCTTTTATTAATATAACCGGCCTTGCACTGGGAATGGCATGCTGCATGATCATTCTTCTTATAGTACAGAATGATCTGGAATATGAAGGATTTCACTCCAATGCAGACATGCTATTTCAGATAAAGTCAATATCTGCACATCAGCCATACCCGCTGGCGCCGCATCTCGAAGATAATTATCCGGAGATTATCGAGACCGCAAGGTTTTACAACAGAAGATCAACTATCAGGTTTCAAAAGAAAACATTCGAAGAGAATAATTTTGCATATGTTGATCCTGAATTTCTTGACCTGTTCAATTTCCCATTAGTTTCAGGCGATCCGGTTACAGCACTTGAAAAACCATATTCTCTATTGTTGACCGAAGGTTCTGCTAAAAAGTATTTCGGCAGTGATGATCCTGTCGGTAAAGTTCTTAAATGTAACAATAATTATGGTCTTCAGGTTACGGGAGTTCTCAAAGACCTGCCGGATAATACACATTTTGAATTCGAATTCCTTGCTTCCTTTGAGACCCTTGAATCTGAAGGAATATCAGATTTTCAAAAATTCTGGGGAAACCACTATCTTTTTTCTTATGTTCAGCTTGAAAATAACGTTGATTATCTTAGTCTGATCCCGAAGATTGAGAATACTGTCATTGAGAAAGTACCTGATCTTGCAATATCCGAAAAACTGAGACTCGTACCAATCAAGGATATCCATCTTTATGAAAACGGCGCAATAAAGTATGTATATATTTTCTCTGCTATAGCAGTTTTTATACTGATAGTAGCAATAGTGAATTTTATTAACCTTACAACAGCCCGGGTAAATACCAGGGCAAGAGAAATCGGTGTAAGAAAGGTGATAGGAAGCACACGCTTTATGCTTGCAAATCAATTTCTTGGTGAATCTGCTCTGATATCGGTAATCGCCGGTTCGGTTGCGCTGGCTGTTACTATCTTCTCCCTGCCGATTGTAAACACAAATGCCGGACTGAATTTTAGTTCTTTACTTGTTTTCGGGAATTTTACGATACTTGCCATGCTGCTTTCAGTTATCCTTTTTACCGGAATAGCTGCCGGTATATATCCCGCGCTTTTTCTTTCAGGATTTGATCCTGTGAAACTCGTAAAGGGATCCGGTGGAGGTAACAAATCATCCGGTGTCGGGGGCAGGAAGAAACTTGTATTATTTCAATTCACAATCTCGACGGCCCTGATTATATCAACATGTGTTATTTACGACCAGCTTGAATATATAAATAGAATGAATCTTGGTTTTGAGAAAGACCATCTTGTATATATCAGGTTAAAACCTCCGGTACAGGAGAATAGTGATTCTTTTAAAAATGAGTTAATGAGAGATCCGTATATTGTTGATGTTTGTTTTGCATCCAGCGTCCCTTCAGCGGTAGGAAATACCGGATCAGGAATGGATTGGGATGGTAAACCTGAAGACTATAATCCGACATGGCCTTTTTTCTCAATAGACTATGATTTCCTGCCAGCTGTAGGTCTTGAACTTGTAGAGGGCAGGAACTTTTCTGAGGAAATGAAAACCGACAGGAGAACTGCATATATTTTAAATCAAAAAGCTGTAGAGACAATGGGATATGAATCTCCTGTAGGAAGACGTTTCGCATTGTGGGGAAATGAAGGGAAGATAATTGGTGTTGTCAAGAATTTTCACTGCAGGTCAGCGCACAGAGAGATAGAGCCTGTAATGTTTTTGATCATGCCGGATTTCTACTATAATTCTATAATCAGAATTGCTCCGGGATCAGATTTCAGAAAAACTTTTTCCTATATAGAGAGTGTATGGAATAAATTTGCGCCGGATTTTCCGTTCGAGGTCAGATTTCTTGATGAATCTCTCCAGCGTTATTATGAGTCGGAACAGCGGATGAGTACCATATTCAGGATTTTTACTTTTCTGACACTGCTGATCTCTTGTCTCGGATTATTCGGTTTGGTAGCTTGTATTACTGAGCAAAGGACCAGGGAGATCGGAATACGGAAAACACTTGGTGCAGGAATGGATAATATTCTCGTATTGGTTGGCAGGGAATTCATCACAGTTGTGGTCGCCTCAAATATTATAGCCTTCCCTATTGCATACTATTTGATGAGCAGGTGGCTGAACAATTTTGCTTATCATGCAGAAATATCATTTATGCTGTTTTTCATAGCATTACTTACTGCAGTTATTCTTACAATATTTACTATTGGTTTCCAGGTGATTAAAGCCGCGCGTGCAAATCCTGTGGATTCTCTCAGGTATGAATAATCAGGGAAAGATCACACCATAAAATCTTTGGCGTATTTATCTATCCATTCAAGTGCGGCCTGGGTTTTAGTGATCGAGCGTCCTTCATTCTTCAATACCTGCCTTTTGTAAAGCTCTATACGGCAAATCTGCTCGACCATTCGGACACGGCAGATATTATCAGGATCTGAAAATTCAATGACAACGTTATATCGTGATTTATCCTCTTCACATTTGATAACAGTGCCTGTAACAATGAAATCCTTGTCAGTTACTGGATAATTAACCCTGACAATAGATTTAGGCTCGAAAGAGTTTTCAGTATTGACCAAAAGCCGTATCCTGTCTTTCTTTTTCACAGGTTTTTTTACCGGATCCGGATTATTTGCTATCTTTACAGTAACCGGAATTACCGGAGGGTGTATAATAGTACGATTCATATGAAGTGTATGCAGCCCTGTAATGGGAAATATCTGATAAATATACTGATAAAAAATCCTGAATGCTATTCAAAACTAATATCCCTTTGTTAGACAGATTTTCTAATAAATAATCCCTAGAACTACCGTTAATATTTAATTTGTTATAAAAAGTGTAACAAAAATATTCAGGCTCCGTAAATATATGTTATATTAATTATAACAAATTTACCTGAGGGCTATAAATGATCCCCCTTTCGAGAAGAGAAGAACAGGTTCTCCTTGCGATCTGGACCTTAAAGGACAAGGCATACCTGCTTTCGATAAAAAAACATCTGTCGACAGTAACGGATACTGACTGGTCATTAAGTATCGTACAGAAACCGCTGATACAGTTAGAAAAAAAAGGCTATATAACAACCAATATGGGTGAGGCTACTCCGGTCAGAGGAGGAAGAAGGAAGAAGATGTGTCATATTACAAAAAGCGGGATAGATGCTCTGAAAGCTCTCAGGAAAGAGCAGGATATACTCTGGGAGGATTTCCTGAATATTGAAGTCAGGACTATACGCTGATATGGATAAGAGAAACAACATATTTATTCTGTTTTTCATGAAGATACTGAAACTTGTCTCTACAGAAAAAGAATACGAATCGTTTATCGGGGATGTTGAAGAGTTCTATGATGAGTTGATATCTGAGAAAGGATGGTATTCATCAACAACCTGGTACATTATACAGATTATAAAATCGATCGGAGTGAATTTTCCGGTATTTCTTATTTGGAGATTTACTATGCTTAAGAATTATTTTAAGATTGCACTCAGGAATATAAAAAATTATAAAACATATTCATTTATCAATATTTCCGGTTTGGCAGTTGGGCTGGCAAGCTGTATTTTAGTGTTCTTGTGGCTCAATGATGAGATGAGTTTTGACAAATTTCATGACAATTCAAACGAGCTTTACAGAGCAATATCTATAACTACCGCTGCTGACCAGACCATAAGTTCTGCCAGGACCCCTACAGGTATAGGTGCAGCGTTGGTTGAGCAGTATCCTGAGTTCATTAATTACACAAGATATCAATGTTTTGAAGGGACTTTAATCGAGGCAAATGAAAGGTCATTGCTATGTAATTATCTTGGCGTGGCTGATCAATCAATTTTCGAAATGTTTACGTTTGACTTTATTAGCGGAGATTCTGAAACTGCATTAACCGAGAAGTATTCAATAGTTCTCACAGAAAGTCTGGCAGAGACTTTTTTTGGTGATGAGGATCCTGTCGGTAAGATTATGAACCTTCAGATCAGAAGAGAGCCATTCAAGGTTACAGGTGTTATTGAAGATCTGCCCGAGAATTCACATATTCATTTTGATTGTATTTTACCCTTCTCAGTATGCTACGACTGGTTTCACGCGGAACCGGCGGGTTGGGAACCATCAATGTATTATACATATCTTCAGACCGAAAAAGGGATAGACAGGGAGTCTGTCTCGGAAAAAATTAAAGGAATAATAAAAGAGAATGATCAGAATTCTTTAACTGAACTGGATATTCAATCTCTGAAAGATATCCATTTGAGTTCAGATTTACTTGGTGATATGGATAATTATAAGAAGGGAAATATAAAGTTCATATATATTTACGGTTTTACTGCGCTGGGAATCCTCCTTATAGCATGCATCAATTTCATGAATCTTTCTACTGCCAAATCAAGCAGGAGAGCAAAGGAAGTAGGTCTGAGAAAAGTCGTTGGAGCAAGAAAAAAACAGCTTTTGAACCAGTTTCTTGGAGAATCTGTTATCCTTACACTTGTCGCCCTGGTTTTTTCTATCACGATTGTCCGCTTACTGCTTCCGGCTTTTAATTCGCTGACAGATAAAAACCTTGTTTTTGACATGTCGATGAACTACATCATAATCGCAGGTTGTCTCGGTATAACTTTGTTAACGGGGCTGCTGTCTGGTGTTTATCCTGCATTTATCCTGTCTACACTGAATCCGGTAAAGGGGTTGAGGGATAAAGGTTTGAAAGGCGGACGTGGCGGAATCTTACTGAGAAAAGCGCTGGTAATAACACAATTTGTCTTGTCAGTAATTCTCATTGCAGTTACATTAGCTGTCTATGATCAGTTGGATTATATAAGCAATAAACCACTTGGATACGAACCGGAAGGAATCATCATTCCCGGCGGTTATCTATTCTGGAACAGAAATCCCGAACCGGTAAAGAACGAATTACTCAGTAATCCAGATATTTTCAGTATTTCCCAGGGAATTCCTCCCAGCGCTGAACTCACAGGAAATAATTCTTTTTCATGGGCTGGGAAAAATCCGGATGAAGTATTGACCTTCTATACTGCGTACGTTGACCAGTATTACCTGGAGACCTATGGGATGGATTTGGTGGAGGGAAGGTTCTTTTCGAAAGAATACGGCGCAGATCTGAGTAAACTGGTCGTAAACGAAACGGCAGCAAATGTATTTGGGGATAATTCGCCGTTAGGAAAAGTACTCAGATACAGAATCCAGGATTTTGATACAGGAGAATTCAATATTTTTGAAGGAGAGGTAATTGGAGTGTTAAAGGACTATCATCAGGGTTCTCTTCATAATGAAATAGAACCGACTGTATTTATACACAGCAGAGGGCATCCTTATACTTCAATAAAATACAATGAAGATAAGACTGCGGATGTTCTGAAATTTATTGAGCAGATATGGGGAAAATATGTAGACTATCCCTACACTTATACATTACTCAATGAAACGATCGAAAACTTCTACACAAATGACAGGAAAACCGGCAAAGTATTCATGTCCTTTGCACTTCTTGCAATTTTCATTTCATGCCTCGGATTATTTGGATTGACTTCTTATACTACTGAGCAGAGAAAGAAAGAGATCGGGATCAGAAAGGTGTTGGGTACTTCAAATTCAGGCATCACTTTCCTTTTGTTCAGGGAATTCTTTGTAGGCCTGGCAGTTTCACTAGTCCTGGCTTGCCCGATAGCGTGGGTGATAATGAGAAAATGGCTTGAATCGTTTGCCTACAGGATTGATCCCGGGATCGTTACTCTGCTGACAGCATGTTTTTTAGCCACGATCACAGTCTTGATATCAATAAGTATCCAGCTTATCAAAGCCGCCGGGGCAAACCCTGTAGATACATTGAAATATGAATAATAGAATACTATTTTTCTGGAGGATAGTGTTGAAAGTAATTATACCTTTTAAACTTATTTTTGTACTTGCGATATTCAGCTGCAGCAATTCCTATACACCCACGCAAAACGAAGCCGAACCTGAATTATCAACAGGTGAATACCTCGGTCAACCACTTCCCGGTTCAACACCCATAAAATTCGCGCCGGGTTTTATCTCGAGGGACGGTTACTTCGAGCACAGCGCAGCTGTTTTCTCTCCGAACGGGAAGGAAGTATTCTGGGCAGCGAAAGCTGACGGCGAACGGTATTTTTTAATTTATTTTATGAAAATGGCAGGTGATATATGGACTGCTCCGGAACCTGCCCCATTTAACAGGAATACAAATAATAACAGGCCAGTATTCTCTCCGGATGGAAGCATGCTATATTTCGATTCCGATGGAGAGATCTGGATGAGTGAAAAGTCTGGAGAAGTATGGGGTGATCCCGAAAGGATCGGTTCAGTTATCGATGGCAATGAATATGAGATAATTCACAGTATAACTGCCGACGGTTCAATATATTTCTCCCGGAGTGTACCGGGAACGGATAATAGAAATACAATGAACGAAATACATGTTGCGAGAAATGTAGACGGTGAGTTTGATTTACCTGTCAGGCTTGGGAATACAATTAACTCTGACGATGCACAGGAGATGGCGTTGTACGTCTCACCAGATGAAAGCTATATGATCATAGAAGAAACTAGGGATAATCGACTGTGTGAACTTTTTATTTCATATAGACTGAACGATAATTCATGGTCAGATAGGATTAATACTAATCTGGGATGGGGAAGGTTTCCGCATGCTTCTCCCGACGGAAACTATCTATTCTATATGACGCATGATGGAATTTACTGGGTAAACACATCATTTGTCGGAGATCTGAGACCGGATGGATTGAAATAACGGTAGGTAGCTCAGCTATAATCTAAGATGCATTAGTAAAACAAGAATCCATCTCTATCTTCAAAGCTTATACTTCAAAATAATAATATCTTCTAATATTGATGGATCCTTTATTCCTTCATTCGAGAAATTCCCGACCTGGCTGTTAGCAATGCAGTATAAATGATCATCAACAATAACAAATGTAGTCGGAGTATTAAAATAAGGATTGTCCTGATCTATAATTTCCATTTCAGTTATGTTTGCCTTTGCTTCATCGAGGAAATACCGGGCTATCTTTATATCCTTGCTGTCTTCAACCCAGTTTTGAATTCCGATCAGGCTGCCTTTGTAGTATTTTAGTCCATCGATACCTCCTGAATTAATTTCCTTATTGACACTGCCTACAATCCTTTTGTCATTCAGCCTGATTACTCTGATCCCTTTCGTAGCGGAGGCAATATACAGGTATTTGTCATCAGGGGAAATAGTAATACCGTTTGGGTATTCGATTTCGTTGCTTTTGTATATAAGGTCAATCGAATCAACGGCAGAAACGATTTTTAAGATACTGTGGTTTGCCCGGTCCGTGAAATAAGCATTCCCTTCAGAATCCAGAGTAATATCGTTGAAAGTGTATTGCAGGCTGTCAACGTGATCATAAGTTTTTAGCAATTTCCCGGAACACAGCTCGAATTTTGCGATTGCAGACTTGTATGGCGGGCCTTTAAGTCCTTCAGCGCATGCCCACAAAAATCCCCTTTTTTCATCGACTGTCATTCCCAATACAAGCATCCCGAGGATATCAGGGCTTACAAAATCTGTATTCTCACCTGTATCCGGATCGATGCGGATGATCTTTGTCTTATTTATACTGCCGAGATAGAAAGATCCGGTTGTAGATGAATAAGTTATTCCCTCAGGGATAAGTTCCTTATCCTTTACTATGAAAGCAATTTCACTATTATGCAGTGTTGTTTCTGTTACACAGTTGAATAGGCAGAGTACTGCCATTATCGCTAATTTCATTTCAAACTCGATCAATTAGATATATTTGCTGGTCTATAGATTAACAACAGGTTAAACTACTTAAGGTATTTTATTTTCTGAAGTCCAATTTATTCTGCTTGTGCTAAAAAGTCAAGCAGTTAATAATTATTACCTCTGCAGTATTCAGATAAATCTATTGAATACTTCCCGCAGAGTGTATAAATTACAGATAATGTAAAATTCGCTGCAATCTGCTATATGGAATTATCCAATTTTAGATCTATCAATATATCTTCGGAGATTTCCAGATGATAATTATAATCTTAAGAGCAATTAATACTCTAATCCTGATATTCCTGATAAATTCTTTGTGTTTTGCACAAAATCCGATCTGTCCCCCGGGAGTATTTATAGCCGATCCGACAGCACGCATCTGGCCTGACGGCAGACTATATATTTACGGATCAACCGATGAAAGTACCGATTATTACTGCTCATGGAAGCACGATGTAATGTCTACTTCAGATCTGCAGAACTGGCAGATCTCTGAAGATATATTTGCCTCCCGGGGTGAGAACGATCAGGTTCCCTACAATAACAGCCTGCTTTTTGCACCGGACTGTATATTGATCGGGGATACTTATTACCTGTATTACTGCCAGCCTGACAGGAAGAACGCAGAGGGTGTTGCGCTTTCCAAAAGCCCGGCAGGGCCATTCACCGGAGGTGTACCGATAGATCTTGGAACGCACAACCAGATCGATCCGGCGGTTTTTATCGATAATGACGGGACAGCATACTATCTCTGGGGGCAGTTCAGCCTGAAAATAGCACAGCTGAAACCGAATATGAAAGAGCTGGTAAGCGGCAGTATCAGGGACGGGATCGTTACCGAGGAAGAGCATTACTTTCATGAGGGGGCTTTTCTCACCAAACGTAATGGGATATACTATCTTGTATATGCGGATATAAGCAGGGAGGATAAACCAACCTGCATAGGCTATGCCACAAGCAGGTCACCTTACGGGCCGTATACTTACAGGGGAGTGATTGTCGATAACGACGGATGTAATCCCGGAAACTGGAATAACCACGGATCGATCGCAGAGTACAAGGGTAAATGGTACGTGTTCTACCACCGGTCAACACACGGTGCAAGAACCATGAGAAAAACCTGTGTAGAAGAGATCACCTTCAATGAAGACGGGACAATCCCGGAAGTCGAGATGACCTCACAGGGAGCAGGAGAACCGCTGGATGCGATATCGGAGATAGATGCTGCCCGGGCATGTCTTCTGCATGGTGATACGCGAATAACTGCTGAATCGCCCACTAATGAGATACTGTCAAAGTTTACGGATGAAAGCGCCGCTGTGTATAAATATCTCGATTTCGGCAGTGGAGTACAGTCGATAGCAGTTCGAATAAGGCCGAAAAGCGGCGGCAGACTGATAATCTCGGCGGGTAAACCATGGTATAACCGCCTTGCTGTGTACGAAGTTCCTGCGGCTGAAGGTGATCCGGAATGGCAGACACTGACATTCGATGTGAAGAATATAGAGGGTGTCCATGCGCTTTGGATCCAGGGATATGGAGAAGGTGGCGAACTCTTCGACATCGACTGGTTTATGTTTAGGTAGAATGGTTCGAGAATATAACGCTTCGCTTTTGAGGTGGGAATGCTATGTAAAAGACGAAAAACTACTTAAAGTTAGATGAAATACCGTACTGCCTAATTTTATATTATATTGGGATAAACTTATTTAATTCTTCTATTAATTGAAAGACTGTTGTTGATGGATTTTCTTTAGCAGGTTTATGATGGTCATATAGATTATAAAGTTTCGTTGCATTTTTTATTGCATTACTTTGGTTGCCTTTTTCTTTCAATATTTCATACATCTCTTTGGAATTCTTAACATATTTAAATCCAAGAAGTTTTGTTAGAATACCTTTATAACTACTTCTTGATATACCAGTATTGTAATAGTGAAAATGAAGTAAATACCATAATTCAAATGCTTCATTTGAATATGCACATCTAATATTCTCTCTTTCTGCTAATTTGATAGCATCATTAAATCTTCGATCCTGAAAGGAATCTTTATCAAAAACAGCCCAGACTTCATCATATTTTTGATAATAATGTGATTTTATCGATTTTTCATACATCTTTTTGCGTTCTTCGATAGCAATATTTACAATGTTAATTGTATTGTCACCTTCCCCAATAATATCTACTTGTATAATATTCTTAGGTAGGAATCTCTTAAATGACTCAAAATAATTAGGTTCAGTTTCTTCACCCTCGCAGACTATTAAAATTCTTTTTCTTAATGGTCTAGTGGCGGCAGTTCTTCTCCGTTTACTTTCTTTTTGTAATCGTTCTAAACCTTTTCTGCTTTCAGGTTGTCTTTTTGCCATAATAGAAATTTCTCAAATTCCTTTTGGATATCCCCGATTGATGGTACTCCTCCAAATCTACCATTTAGATAACCTTCTCTAAAAGATGCATCTTTTCTTATAGACTTTGAATTGATTTTATATTCAGCCAAACAATATAGTTTGGTATAATTTTCAAATGATTTTTCCACAAACCAAAATTGATCCCTACGCAAAATACCAGTACTTAATAAATCTGTATTAAATGTTGTAAATACTAGTTGCGCATTCTTGGGATTCGTTTTATTTGAGTTAAATAGACTAATAATTACTTGGGTTAAGAACGGATGTAGTATTGCATCCAATTCATCAATAAAGAGTATTGCACCTAGTTTAATAGTCTCTATAATTAGTCCAATAAGTAATAAAAAATTCTTTGTGCCAGCTGATTCATCAGTTTCAAAATTGAAATCAACTAAATTAGCAGTATTTCCAGCTAAGTCAAATTGTCTATGCGTTGCCAATAGTTTTAACTGTCTTGAGGTTTTAGAGTCATCTTTAATTCTATTTAAGATTTCTTCTGGTATACCAGGAGGAGGATCGGTTTTTGAAAATAGTATTTCTTCTAAATTTATATCTTCAATACCAGTATCAGCAAGTCTTAAAAATTGTGAAATTATACTCCGATATTCTTCTTGTTTTAACAAATTAAATAATAGATTATAGAGACTTGGATCAACTAAGGTGGGGACAATACTAAAGTTCTTAAACCAGCTTATTATTTTATTGGAAATCTCACCATTAAACTGTGCAACCACCCAGAGAAATAATACATCAGGTCTTGTTTTATCTTGTAGATCCAGCCCTTCCTTAAAATGTTTTGAGATTTCAAATATTGCATTTTCTCTTATGAAAAGTACTTTTTCTTGGATTTTTTCAGCACAATACAACCATTCGTTGGTTATATCGCCAATTTTTGTTTCGAAACCGTATCGATATTTAATTTTATCAATTAAGAATTCTATTTCGAAAAAACTAGGTTCATTTGTAGTCTCAGTACTTAATTTGAATTGATCAAGCTTAATAACATCATTTGATTGTAACATGCTGTCAGGATTGATTACGTGTCCCTTCATATACAACATTGCTTTAAGTAGATTTGATTTTCCGCTAGCATTTGCGCCAAATATTACAGCACTCTTTAGTAGATTATATCTTTCTGCTTTTATTACATTTTCTTCTTTATACCCTTTTGCCCGGTTTAAGGTTGTTAAATCAAATGTCTCTATATCCTTAAAGGATAGATAA
>JANQEH010000089.1 GCA_028278455.1 bacterium | reverse complement strand
AGCAGCATTCCAGTTGAATCTTAGCTTAGTACTGTCCTGCGGCTCCGGTTTAATCCCCCTGTACTCGCCGGTTTCTATATTGAACCTGATAAGATTTCCACCCTGCGAAGTTGTGTATCCCACATTCCCTGTAGTAGGATCATTTTCTGTGTAAAATCCATCACCGATTATCAGGACATTCCAATGACAATTCCTTATCCCGCCTTCCTCCCAAACATTACCGGGGCCTATCCAGGCATCATTATCCTGAAGACCTCCATATACATTATACGGAACCTCCATGTCTACATTTACATGATAATACTGTGCCAGCGGCAAATTTTTGACCACCTGCCATTTTTTTCCCCTGTCTCTGCTGATCGCAACACCTCCGTCATTCCCGTTTATCAAAAGCCTGCCTTCCCGGGGATCTATCCAGAGAGCATGATGATCTGTATGCACTTTGTATCCCGGATAAAGCGAGGTTGAAGGTGTCATATTCGTAAATGTTCTGCCGCCGTCATTGCTTACAGACAATCTTGAAGCAAGCTGATAAACGCGGTTCTCATTAACCGGATCTACCCTGATATCGCAATAGTAAAACGGCCTCGGATTTACATTTCTCCCGCTGTTTACGGTTTTCCAGGTCTTTCCCCCGTCATCAGATCTGGTCAGGGCGCTTTTATCAGCTTCGATTAGAGCATAGATAACATCAGGTTCGCTTCGGGAAATCGCCAGGCCTATCCTGCCGAGTTCTCCTTTCGGCAGTCCATCTTCAGCGGTAATCTTTCTCCATGACTCACCGCCATTGTGAGTAGCATAAAGTCCGCTTCCGGGACCTCCTGAAGTGAAAAACCAGGGATACCGTCGGTGCTCCCACATTGCAGCAAAAAGTTTGTCAGGATTACGAGGATCCATAACAAGATCCGCACAACCGGTCCTTTCATCAACAAACAGGATTTTTTCCCAGGTCTTCCCGCCGTCAGAAGTTTTGAATACACCCCGCTCAGGATTTTCTCCCCAGGTTGTTCCCAGTGCCGCAGCATATACAATATCAGGATTATCCGGGTGCAGGCATATCCTGGATATCTTCTCTGTCTTGTTCAAACCTGTATTAGTCCAAGTACCACCTTCATCGATGCTCTTATAAATACCGTTTCCCACACCGCTGCTGTTCCTGGGATTACCTTCTCCTGTCCCCACCCAGACTATCGCCGGATATTTTTGACAGACTGCTACCGCACCGATGGAAGATACCGGCTGATCATCGAAGACAGGTTTAAAAGTTGTCCCGCCATTCCGGGATTTCCAGACACCTCCTGTGGCCGCACCGACATAGATAATATCAGGATCCTTATCTACTGCATCGATGGCAGCGACACGTCCGCTCATTCCTGCGGGACCGATGCTGCGGGCTTTCATAGCGGAAAACTTTTCAATATCTATCTGGGCCAGCCCCTCTGAACCAGAAAGCAATATCAGAACCAAGCTTATCAATAATGTAGAGTGAATTTTTCTGTGCATCATTCTCCTCATTCAGTTTATCTTTTGTATCTCCAGCTTGTCAGGTCAGCCCCGGGAGGCGCTGAATCATGTATTCTTTTGAGAATCTTATCTACGTACATCTGATGGTATCTCAGCCTGGAGAGATAATTAGGCCTTTCCTGGTCACCATTCCAGCAGTGCTCAGCTCTATCGCCATAACCGATCTCACCGTCATAGTAAGGGTATTTAGTATTTTCCAAGAATTCTTCTGTAAGGTAAACTGCGTTATTCAGATAATAATTATCCATATCACCGCAGTAAATGTGTATTTTACCTCTGAGTTTCGGACCGAGTGTATTCCAATCTCTTTCCATGATATATCTGAGATCGTAGTTTTCCTTCCAATATTCGGCTACAGAGTGATCTATCTCTCCTGTCTTCTTGTTCCATATCCTTTTAGGATAGCCATCAGAGCCTACAGGGCTGTATACAGCTTCCCATATATCATACTGATCACCAGATCTCGATTTTGTACCCAGAACAAGTTCCCGATGATTCGATTGTTCCAGTGTAGCGCTGATATGGCCCAGATAGTTACGCCGTCCGGGCCTCAGTGTCTTTTTCCAATCTTCTTCGGGATAATATGCGTTCTTATCTTCGTAGATGTTTACAACAGTATAAGCCCTGAAATCAATTGGATCGGGACAGGCTGCGAAACAGCCATTGAAGAAATCAGGGTATTTTACCTGCACTGCCAAAGCCTCCCAACCCCCTGTCGATCCCCCGTAAGTAAATCTTGCCCACCCCTCTCCAATGCACCGGAACTGCTCCTCGATGTAAGGTATAAGTTCATAATTAATCGCATCCCCGTATGGTCCGAGGTTCTCTGAGTTTACTGCATATGAATCATCATAGTATGGATTAGCGTGCTGTACCTCAATAATAACAAATCTTGGAAAATCCGGGCTTATCCAGTCTTTATAAAGATCGTACGCAAGCTGCTGCTGGATCTTATTATAACCATCGATCCCGAATCTTGAACTGAATACAGGCTCAAGATCTTCATCCGGGGGCTCAGTTCTGAATCCGCCGAATGTATGAGGGAAATGACCGTGGTTGACAATAAGTGGGTATCTTGCTTCAGGATGATCGTCGAATCCCTCCGGAACAAGGACACAAGCTCCAAGATGCATGGGACGACCCCAGAATTCTGTCAACATCTCACTCTGGATTTTAACATGTTTAATATATTTTGTGTCCTGCGGAGGTTCTATGGAAGGTATCTTCCTATCCAACTCGATAACTATCATATTATCACTTCCGGGATTAATGTGCACTTTTTGCGGTGTGCTGTACAGATTTCCCGGAGCCCTGTTCCAGTGCTGTCCTTCACCTCTGTCCATCGGGAGTTTGACAGTATGCCCGTCAGACCTGTTGAATGTCTCATAAATATGGATCAAACCCTGCACCCAGTATTCTCCCGGCGGAATCTTAGATATACTTTCAAGCGGATAACCGAATACCGAAGCATCAAAGACAGCATTTTCTCCCGGATCGAGATTGTCCACATCGATACCGAATACTAATTGCGTACCAGCGCCGTCGCTGATTTGAAATCTCGGCTCTGCCTTATCATTGTTTGAGATCAGCAGGAGCATTCTGCCGTCAAGAGCTTCCGAATGGAGTCCTTCATTGAATACAATACCGAATTGCAGTTTGCAGTCATCTACTGAACTCATTGTCTGACATGAAATAGACATAAATATAATAGCTGCAGCTATCACTGCGGCTCGATAATTGAAGGTTTTCATAGTATTCTCCGTTTTGAGTTATATAAAGTTAATATTCCGTAGACAACTTCTATTTTGAGTTTTCGCAGTTTCAACTCAGTATGTATTTTTTATTCAGGTAGATAGTAAAATACCCTGTAATTATCAACAGTATCCCTATCAGCATCAGGGCAAGCGGCCAGCCGAGGCTTCCTGAAAAGTATATCGAAGTTATATTCAAAATGAATACCATCAGGTATCCTGAGCTGATAATCAGAATAGATTTGCTCTTTATTCTAACACTTATATATACAAGGCCGAAAACAAGCGCCGGGAAGAGTATTTCCCAGATTCTGTTGTTCTCCGGGGGATAACCGCAAAGCGCGAAAGCCTCACCTAAAAAGAATGCGCTCCCAACCGCATATAACAGGCCGGACAGGCCGGAAAACTCTGTTTCTGTTAAGAAATATCCAATTAATATCGCTGAAACGCCGAGGATTAGCAGGCTGTAAAACAGAATCTTCTCGAGAAAGGGACTACCCATTGCGATCATGAAATTAATACAGACATACATGTTAGCGGAAAACACGATTGTAAAGATAAGAAAAACGAATTTTCTGATCTTCAAAAATGATATTACCATCCAGAGGGTAAGGATTATGTAGATTATACTCTGTACCGGCATCGAAGAAGCATTGAAACCGGTTATATCGAATAGAACGTATAATCCGATCGGTGCAACTAATGCGGATATGAAAAAAAGTGCCTGACCAAGAATATCATGCCCTTTGTTTCTGCAGAGCACTAATCCATAAATAAAAACTCCAAGAGAAATTCCAAGAGTTGAAAGAAGCTTTGTAAAAGCATTCAGCCGGTCCCAGTTCTGTCCTATTAATACTGCTATTCCAAGAACGACTATCCCACCTCCGATATAATAAAGCACCCTGGAGAAGCTGATATTCCTGAGTAACTCGTAAATCCTGTCACCACCTGCCCCGGCATTGAAAGCAGAAAGCAGTTCATCCTTCGAAACCTGCCCCCTTTCCGCGAGCTGTTCAATATTCTTTAGCAGTAATTTTTTGTCCATCTTTTTACTATTTGATCCAGCCAATGAACCGGAATTCCATTTCTGTATTACCGTGAATGAAATCCAACTCAAGTTTTTGCGCTGTAAATTTCCCTTTTAGATACCTGACCGTAGAATCTACCTGAATTATACTGAACGGAAAAATTCCTTCCAACCTGCTTCCGGGAGCGATTTTATGGCCTGTTGATGAGACCTGAGAAGTATCGATCTCAAAGTCCAAAGCTTCGTCAATTTCTATATTTGTTCTATTACCTGTTTCCATATTGTAAATATAAAATGAGACTCTAAATCTTTCTATTATTGGAGCAGCTCCTAAGGTATCCGGCTTTGTCAGCCTTCCGTTGACTACAGTAAGATCGATCCCGGCCTTGTTAAAATCCTCGCAGACAGCATAAATAAATCTTCCCTCTGGGGATTCGAGGTATTCCGGCAGGTATATACTCAGGATAATTATCAACATCAGGATCAGGGGCAATGCCAATGCAACGATCACCGGTCTTTTGCTATTGGATTTCATTATAGATCACCCTTTATTATACACAGAACATAATAATGCGGTCAATTCACCAGAATTTTTTCGGATTCGATCTGTCTGAAAATATCGTGAAGGAAATCAAGATATATTTTCTCTTTCTTGATTGCCTCAGTATGGAACGGCTGGATAAATATCAGAAAAGTCTGTATCCACCTGCTCAATGAAGCATTCCGGGAATAAGATTTGATCAATTCGCCATTAGAATTGTATACATCGGCCTTAACTGAAAACGATTTCGGATACGACATTGGCACAAGGGTCAGTGATAAAGTTGAAACAACACTCCCCGCAAAATATCTTATAAAAGAGCGGCTTCTGTTGAACTCGATCCTCACAACATAATCGCTTTCCTCGATCAGTTTATCTCTTTTCGCTCTTCTTTCCGGTTTGCTTACATCCGAAGAAAACTCAGTAAAGGTCGCATATTGTCCAATATTACTGACCTCAGTCAGAGCATCGAGAAAGAGGTCATCAAAATCGCGAATGATCTGCCTCTCACTGTCCAGTTTCGGAATTGCATCAAATCCTATAACCTGCCTTACATGCCTGATAATAAAAAATACATTAACATCTTCTGCACCGGTATTCATTTCCCCTGGCTGATTAAACCGGCCTGCTATATCCGAACTGAAAGATGCACACCCTGAAACAATCCCTGTCATGAGGATAATCAGCAAAAGACTTATTAGTCTCATAGTAAACCTCCCGGAAATTTCTCAGTTTGAAATTATACTGAATTTCGAATTCCTGGTGAAAATCGGGACAAGAATGACAGAACAATATACGATGCTTTTAGTGATGCTGCTATGGATCAATAACGGGGTACATAGTTCTGAATAATTTATCTTATAATAGCATTAATGTCAACAGAATATTCAGTATGGTAATTCCATATTTATTTCACCCGGCAGATCAAATTTATTCTTGACATTCAGCCATATACTGTTATATTAGTATTATACAGAAAGCTTAATACTAAAATCAGGGGAACTCATTCCATGGAGGATAAAGAAAAGATTTTCAAGGATTGGGAGGAGACCTATAAAAAGGGCCAGCTCACATTCTGGATTCTGCTGGCTATTCGGGACGAGCCGAGGTATGCGACAGAGATCAGGGAATATATTAATACCCTTACGAAGAGGCGTATTACCTGCGAGGACCAGAGCCTTTACAGAGCGCTCAGACGTCATCATAAGAACGGTTTGATACAGTATAAATTGAAGGAAGGGAATAAGGGACCGGACAGAAAATACTACTCGTTGACACCGATGGGAAGTGAAATTCTGAGTGATTTCACCCAGAAATATATTCGTATTTTCTATAATAAGGATCTCGCAAAACTTCTCTTCAGTAAACCCGAATAGATACCCGCTGAATCAATGACTGAAGACCAATATCAGTAATACTCATTTATGATCGTTCTCAGACATTGTGAGAAAGTATCGAGAGTAAACCTGTGTTTATACTTGTCGGTAATCTTACTTTTCAAGTCTTTTTCCAACCCGGTATAGAAAGCAAAACCTACCGGTGAATATTGTTCCATTTCCGCTAAATAGGCATCGCTGAAGTATTTATTGTTCTTCCTGACAGCGTCGAGAATCAGAAGATTACAGCTATTCCTGATCAAATCCCTTAATGGTTCGTTTCTTGTTCTTCCGTTCCCAAGATCACGTTCAAGTACCGAATTCATATAGTTAACCAGCCTGTTCACTTCATTATCGAGAGGAGTTTTTCCCGCTATGGAGGAATACAAGGTCTTGTGTTTGTTCTTCAGGTCTGTCTCAACATCCTGCAAGTCGTCGTCGATCTGAAGAAACGTACCGAAGCTGAAGCAGAATTTCTGCTCATCAAGATCCATTCCACCGTTTACAAGAAAACCATCCGCAAGGACCGACGTCCCCCCTTTTTCAAAACTGATCTCGAGAATATCCTCTTCCGGCAGGCCGTTAACAGGATTCTGCTGAATATGGCTTTTAATCTGGGCGTTATATATTAGGAGTACACTCTCATGCACACAGGGGAATTTTTCGCGCGGGTAGTCCGCGGATATTTTCTTTACAAGCCATCGTACCTGCTCCTCATATTGATCCGAGTATTTGGGATCATCCCCTTCCAGCCAGCCTTTCAGCTTGAAGTTGAAATCCGCTTTCTTCTTCCCGTTAATTCCAATATTGTCATTGATGTTATCTGTATAGGGATATAACATACTATATGCGAATATGGACTGAGTATGTGCAATATCTCTTCCAAAGTAAAGCTGAAGGGTATTCATAATCCAGACATTCCGGATAGCCTGGTATATGTTACCCGGTTCGAGCCTGCAGTTAAATTGTCGTACATCATTGATGAAATCATCGGTTGCCGTGAGCAGTTCATCGGATAATATCGTATCGAGGTTTATGTCTATTCTGTCTATCAGCCCAGATGTTGATGAATCGAGAGATGAAAGTATTTCCTTTATCCATTTTTCTGTTTCCCCATTATTTCCCGTTCTGCCGTTCATTTGCTTGATCAGGGTATTGAATCCCTCACGAAGAATACTTTCGATCTCAGCCTTTTCATTCGGAGTATAAATCTTGCCGAACTCCCCTAAAACTCTCCCGCTTGACCTCCACAGTTCGCAGCATTCCCCCCTAAACAGCAAAACGTTACGGTACAATTCTCCTGTTTGAGCGGATAATAGATTTGAAATTTCCATAGCAGTCATAAGGTTGATGAATCTTCTGCTATAATATACGGATTTTGAAAGAATAGTTGACAGTAAAAATTTCTTGGGAGATTATAATTTGACTTTAAGGAAAGGACCGGTCAGCCTGAAGCAGAAAACACTTCAGGCCGGACCAGATCCAGTATGTATACAGAAGGTTATTTTTTGCTGTTCATCTCCTGAACTGTCTCCCATGCAACTCTCTGGAGCTCAGAAGCGACTTCGGGCGCTAAATTAATCAGGCGTCTTCCGAAATATGAAATATCCGAAGGCAGACCTTCAGGGCTTTTATTATAAAGGACTGAATAGAAAACACATGCGGCAAAATAAGAACCTGCTTCACTCGGGTGGCTTCTGTCATAGTCATACAGGTCTATCTGGGGATTTTCACTGATCGACCTGTGCCAGCCTATCCCTACCGGGGCAACTATTGCATCGATCGAGTCTGCAACCGCATAATAACCGGCATTGATTGTCTCCTGGTATTCTGATGATCCCTCTACTGTCCAGGGAAGGTATAGTACCTTCCGGGCTCCTGTCACGTCGATCTCTTCAGCAAACAGTTTGGCGTATTTTCCGATGTCATCTCCCTCTATGATAATACCCTGCATGAAAACGTAATCGAAATTTCCCTGCAAGATGATTCTGAGGAGTTCCTCACGGGAATAGTCATAATTCCAAAATCTCATAAGAGACGCTCCGCCGTCGGTATACGTTGAAGCAGCAATTACCGTATCTTCTCCGGCATCGATCGTCATTTGCTGGAACATGAACGGCATATCATTCCAGAAGGTGTAGCTATGCCCTATGAAAAGCACCGTTTTTATCCCGGTATAGTCAGTGTTATTATTAGTATTACCGGGATCATTTGGAAAGCATCCCGTAATGAAGATTATCATCAGTGACAGACAAATTGCGGCGGATTTGTAACCTTTTATCAGTTTCCTGTATCTCCCCGTCTTGTTCTTTTGATTCTGCATTTAATACTCCGTGATATTTCTCGATCATCTTTATCATAATACCGATGAAACCTCTGTTTTATTCCATTAAAGTAGTTACTCAGCCTGAAAATCGCATTATAAAAGAAAAAAGGATTGAATCCTGCTTATTTTATAATAAACCGGAATCACATCAGGTATGGCCTGCCCGGTCAATGAGTTATGAAACCGATTTGGTATTGTCAAAGAATTAGTTTGGTATCCCTGTATTTCTATATTTCTAAATCTCTTTCTGTGCTGAATAACTAAATAGAGGTGAATGGTGACCACCCGCATTTTTATTGTTACACTGATATTCCTGTTTCGTCATCATGAATTTAACATGCACCGGCGAAGCGGGGAGTTTCTGCGCCCGCAAAAAAATAAAAATATTTCTTGATTTGTCCGTAAGCTATATATATATTAGATTTAGATGCTGAGTGTCGGTGTTTTCACCAACGCTCAAAGGATGAAAGTCATCGATAAATTTTTGGACTTATCTGAATGAAGGATTATTGGTAAGCCGGGATTACAGCTTCAGGGGATCCTCAACCGTAATCACCACTTACCATAAATAACAAGAAAACTATATCAGCGTATAGCTTTATCCGGGAAGAAGTTTATCGGAATGGATTCGAATATCCCGGTATATATACCCTGAAGCAGGGGGATAATATACATTGTGTTTATAGTTAACGGGAAGGAGTCAACAACTAATTATT
>JANQEH010000053.1 GCA_028278455.1 bacterium | reverse complement strand
CTTTCCTGTTATCCTCGGTTTGGGAGATAATGCATTATGGCATTTCCCAATGAGGATTATGAAGCTGTCACCGGGCGGATTTTTGGGACTTCTTGGGATCCTGATAACACTGGCTTACATTATCGATGTTATTCCAAAGTTTAGAAAACTCCAGTCTCTTAAGACACTCGTACTGGGAGGTATATCTCTGATCTTTGTGCAGATCTTTTTGAGCTTTATTAATCCCACACTAGATATAGAACTGCTTGATTTTATTCCCGGCTTCTGGTTTATCTGCGGGACTATCCTGATCGCCGGAGTACTCTCAAAACTGGGACATTTCGTTTTTGTTGCCTTCACAAGGGTCCTGGGGAATAAATTTAATTTACATGAAGAGGTTGCTGAATTACTGATTCTTCCCATAATAGCTACTCTTGGATTTCTGCCGGTTTTTATCTATGGAGCATGGCTCTCGTAGAGGTTTGAGCGATTTCGATTCTCAGTCGCTATCGCTATTTTATCAAGTATAATCAATAGGTTAACCTTCCAAGATGCCAAGAGCAACTCGTATTAAAATCTTAGACCTTTGTAGATTCGTTTCACCGATAACAAGAATTCTCATCGATTACAGGGTATATAGACTTGGATCGTTACCGGTTTAATTTATTAAACATCGTAATGCTCTTAATTAAGGTTACCCTTAAAGTTTGTTTCCAAATAAAGATTATTATCAAAAAATTCGAATAATAAGAGAGGCTTTACGTGTTATTACAGCTGTTTTTAATTGTTATTAAAAGCGTATATAAAAATATGAATCAAAAAATTAATTTCAAAGCTCCAGACGAAAACAAAGAAAAAGAATCTTTAAAAACGCTTCAGGATAATATTCATATTATTACAGATGAGGTCCTTGCTGTTATCAAGGAACTCCATAAGAAACATGGGAAAGAGATAAACAACAAACTCATAGCTGACAGGATGATCGAAAGGGGCTCTATCAGCAAATTTATGTCCGATCAAGGTCATCGCGACACTATCGATGAAAGTGAGTTAACCCATCTGAAAAAGACAGTAGACACAGTTCTGGACAAGCTTTCTGACCTTGTGTCCCCTTCCATCAATGATAATTATATTGAAATGAAAACCCTGTTGAAAGAAAGGGACTACCCTGAGGGATTCATAAGCTGGATGAATTCGGTAATCGGGATCATAAAGAAATATGTAAATTCAATCTCTGAAGAAAACGATGACCTTAAGGTATTTTTACAAAATGTAAGAGCGTATCTTAGTGAGATGGACAGTCACCTGGCTATTGAACTTTCTTCTCATGATGAAAAGTTTCAGGAAGACAGGGGCTTTGAGAAGATTATCTCTTCCAATATGAGCAATATAGAACAGAGTTTTGATATTTATGGTGATATGAAAAGCATTAAAAAGGCTGTTATGGACGAGATAACGAACATTAGCAGGAATATGGAAAAAAAGAGAGAACAGGACATCTTACGGTTGAGAGAAACAAAAAAAGCTGTAGAAGAGATGAATAAGAAAATGAGCGGAATTAAAGATGAGGTCGAGAAGATGATAGAGAGATCAGAACAATTAGAGTCTGAATCTCTTCTGGATGGCCTTACCGGAATCTATAACCGAAAGGCGTATGACAGGAAGATGGAAGAAATGTTGGCTGATCTTCATCGGTATAATCATCCGGCTTCACTATTATTTTTTGACATAGACAAATTCAAAAAGATAAATGATTGTTTTGGACACCACACCGGAGACCTGGTCATTAAAAAGATAGCTCATATTCTTAAGCCAAAACTTAGGGAGAATGACTTCATTGCAAGGTATGGAGGAGACGAATTTGCCATTATCCTTTCTCATACTCTATTAGAGGAGGCCATAATAATTACTGAAAAGATCAGATCGTATATTGGTGAGTCAAACTTTTCTTATAAAAATAAAAAAATCCATATCACAATAAGTGCCGGTATAAGCACCTTTAAAAGGGGAGACGATACTAACACAGTATTTCAGAGGGCTGACAACGCCTTGCATTTGGCAAAGAAGATAGGCGGGAATACGATAAGAAATGAGGATGACATTGTCATAAATGAGGGTGCATTAAACTAATGGAGAACTTTATAAAAAAAGATGATTTGCCTTTGGATACACGGCTTCTGAGTGAGGCTATATACGAATTCAATATCTCCAGGCATAATGTGTCAATTTATCCCCGTAACCACCCCATTGTTGAAGAATCATTGAATAAGGCTTACTCCTTCCTGTTGAAGCTGTTTGAACTTAGGGATGAAATTACAATAGCTGTTGCAAAGAACACTCTGATAATAGACGGCAATTATCTTGATAAGCTGAATCCTGTTTATATGGATTTTGCCTCCTGTCTAAGTAAAAACAGTATCGCTTCCTTATCCTTTATTCGCGGTCTTACCAAAGAGGAACTTTATAGCTTGCACAAATTTCTTAGAGGAAACATTGGAGATCTGTCTTCAGAACATGTTCAGGATTTATTGAATGAATACAAATTTATACATTTGAAAGTCGCCCTTATAGATTATTCTGTTTTTAGCTTTATAGATGAGAACTCGGATCAGGCAGCCACAGAAACACCTCTTTGGGAAAAGTACATCTATGGACTGCTTGAAGGTAAACTGGCAAATGAGAAATCATCCGAGTTTATGCAGAGTATGGCACCCGAAAGTCTGGCTTCAATAATAAACAAATATGACATTGAGCAGATTAAGGATGAAAGCTATGATCACGTAATAACTTCATATGTAAAAAGTTCAAGAGAACGGGTTTTTTCCGGTTCGGACCTTAAGAAACTGTTGGACTTTGTAGATGCTTTAAGGCCTGAACTTAAAAGCCAGTTTCTCTCTTCCTCTATAAGGACTATTTCAGATAACACCGATATGGCTGCCAGAGTTCTAAAGGAGATGTCGATCGATGATGTAATAAATCTGCTTCAACTCATAAATGATCAGTTAATAGTAATTCCTGAGGCCCTCAGGAATATCCTTAGAAAGTTCGCAAAAATAGAGTACAACGTTATGCCATCTGCTAAATTTGAGGGGGGTCCCGTTGAGGATGATATATTGTTATCTCCAGAAATTACAGACCTGCTCAAAGAAGCTGATTTTACCTCTTTTGTATCAGAGGCTTATCAGCAGCAGATTCTCAAGATACTGAGCTGCGATGCAAAGAACGACAAGATCGAATGGTTAAACAATTTCGATCATGAATGGAAGGACGAAAACATTGAGGTTGTGCTGCATCAAATAACGCTTGAACTTATGTCATTGAATGAAGCTGAGATAATACCCAAAGACGAATATTCTTATTATATAAATGCTCTTAAAGGACAAACTACACAGCTTGTTGATATAGGTCAGTATAACAAAGTTCTTCATACAATAAAGATTATGGAATCAATCAGCAAAAAGAATAGCGAACTTGCTGAAGTTGAGGAAATTGTCAACTATTTCCATTCAAAGGAATTTATATCCAGCCTGGTAGATTCATTAAGATTAGTGGGCAAAGGGCTGAGGGAGGATGCATTTATAATATGCGATTATTACGGTGAAAGAATAATTCCGGCGTTAATGGAGGCTCTTATCGATGAAGAATCACAATCTGTCAGAAGGTTCATCTTGAGATTATTGACAAGTTTTAAAGAAAAGGTATTGCCCGAAACACTTAAGAGACTTGATGATGAACGGTGGTTTGTAAAGAGGAACATGCTATATATCCTTTTTTATTGTGGTGATAAAGAAGCCCTGACAAAAGTCCGTTCTTACTGTGATGATGAGCATGCAAAGGTCAGGCTTGAGGCGATTAAATGTCTGTTAAACGGAGGCGATAAACATGGAAGCTATGCTCTGAAGAAAGTTATAGACACAAGATCAGGAGAACTTGTAAAACAGGCTATAAATCTTGCAGGCGCTTATAGAGTGCGTGAAGTTGTTCCTGATTTAATTCGTATCCTTAAAAGTAAGGAACTATCAAGCAAAGATTATGAAGATAAAATACTTGTTGTAAGAGCACTTGGTCAGATAAAAGACCCCCGTGCAGTTGAGGCACTTAAAGCTATTTTGTCTTCCCGCAAGATTCTGTTTAAGAGCGCTTTCAATAAATTAAAAGAGGAGATCAGAGTTATCTATGAATATAATTTTTCGGAAGAGAATAAAGAACAGTCTGAAGTCATGGTGAAAGTGAAATAAAAAAATGATTCAGGAAGTCATAGAAGAAGCTATAGACGATATAAAGCAATTCATTACCTCACTTATGGTTGCTATATCAAATTGTTCTCTCTACACAAAAGAGCATGAAGCATTTGATATGCTGGCGAAAAGGGTGCACCTAAACCTTGATAAAATTCTTATGAACAAGCTTGATATCATGATATTAGATAATGAGCTTGTTATAAATAGGACTCCCATAAGAGACAGTGGGATTCACTGCAAGAACCTCATAAACAGACTGAAAAAAAATCGTATATCCAGAATTTATATCGATAAGGGCGTATCAATTCAAGAAATCAAGCAAATGATAATTGAACTCGCAGGTTCCGGCAGAGGACTAAAGAAACTACCCCATATAAGGTTCGGAAGCGTGGATATCAATATGGTTGCTTCTATGCAGAATTCTGATGAGGTTCTCCACCCTGCTCCAAAGGATCTGGAAAAAGTAAAAGATATTATTCAATCAGCATCACCCTTTAAAAAACTGAATGTCATAGGCCTTGAGGAGGTAGTAGTTAACTTTATATATACCTTTAAAAAAGAAGCCGGCATACTTAAATTATTATGCCCCGTTAAGACATATGATGAATATACTTATACTCATGCTACGAATGTAGCGGTCCTATCTGTGTTTCAAGCACAATCGCTCGGATTAGGTGATGAGATCCTGCATCAAATCGGAATAGCCGGTTTATTGCATGATGTAGGAAAGATGTTTGTCTCAAAGGAGATTGTGGACAAAAAGGGCAAATTAACTGAAGCTGAGTTTGCTGAAATGCAGAATCATCCTTTACACGGTGCGCGATACCTGTTGAAAATAGACCGCCTTCCGCGCATAGCACCTGTTGTCGCTTATGAACATCACATGAATTATGATGGATCAGGATACCCCAGACATTCATTAAACGGCAAACCACAAAAGCAGCAGCTATATAGTCAGATCGTTGCTATTTCCGATTTTTTTGACGCACTGCGTAGCAACAGGCCTTATAGAAAAGAGGTGGACACAAAAGAGATTCTTGCTCTGATGAAAAAATGTGAAGGCAAGTATTTTAATCCATTTCTTATCGATAACTTTATAAAAATAATGGAGACTTCACCGCAAAACTAACAGCAGTTATTGCTGCCCGCTATAACAGTAATATATTTCCTTATGGATTTAATAATCAGGTGAAAATCGGTATTTTCTCATTTTAACAGAACACAATAAATATCTTATTTTATTTTTATATTCAGACGGCTTCTATGCATATCTTTAGTCTCGGCGGGAGATATCAGATTGGGCTCGATCATAAAGATTCGTTCCGGTTTAACCTTCTCTGATTTGGAGATATAGTTTTTTACCTCTTTAGACCTTTCCATCGCAAGCTGCCTCAGGTCGCTATCAGTTACCTCTAAATGTTGGTATATTAATTTTTCCATCTCCGGAACCGGCAGCATTTTATTGAAACCTAAAAAATTCTTGGGCTTCGGAAATTTTTCCGCCTTGTATGCCTTCTTTAAGTACTTCTTGTACTCCTTAGATTCTATGACAACTTCGTCTACATCAACCGGCGGCTGTCCTTTTTTAAGAATATATTTTAGTTTTTGAGATTTCAGTTTTCTCTCAAAGAAAATCTTTCGCAGAACCTCCGTATCTTTTACCCTGTCCACCTCACCTGCTATCTCAAGATTTAACCCGGGCCTTTCATAGAGTATCGTTATAAGGGTGTCAAGCTTCTTGGTGTTCTCTTCCGAGATCGATACATCACCATAACTAAAATCCATATAGCTGAGCTCTTCACCACCGCCGAATGCACCTCCAAGTATCGCAAGCGGTGACGTAACGATCTTTGTGATAAGGTTGACGATAACATCGAAGACAACATGTCCATAGTTGAATTCAGGATCATCCAGATCTCCCGTTACCGGGATGTCCAGATCGATCCGTCCCTGTCTGTCCTTCAGGAGGGCTATACCGAGCTTTATCGGCAGGCTTATGGCATCGGGACTGTCCACCTCATTACCAAGCGTCAATTGATCAAGCAATACCTTTTGGTCCGCATCGATTTTATTATTCTTTACGTTATATTTCACCGCTAAAAATAGTTTTCCCTTCTCTATCGCATATCCAACATATTTTCCGGAGTAGGGAGTAACAGGGCTCAGCTCAAAGTCCTTTACCTCCGCTTTCAGATCCACATATAGATATTTGCTTAGAGGATTAATCTTTCCGTTAATCGTCAGGGGTGCATGTCCTTCTAATGATCCCCTTATATCAACATCAGCCAGCATCTCCTTATCGGTTGACAGCCCGGAGATATCTCCCTCTAAATCGTGAAGGTTCGCGCTATAATTCGGCTTGATAAATCGGTCCGTAAAGTTAATCTCACCTCCGGAAATAGCGATCTTTCCTATCTCTATCGGCTTTTCCTCGCCTGGATCTACTTTATCATCCCGTTTGGCCTCTACAGCCGGAGTTTCCTCCTCTGCGCCCTGTTTAACGATCGTCGCCACGTTTAAGGTCCCATCAGGGTTTACTATGAGCCTTGAATAGAAATTGTTCAGATCAAGCTTATCGATATATGCCTTTACGGGGTCCAATGTTAAATCAAGATTATCAAGCTGCAGAGATTCCCATTTTAAAAAATCATTTGAATGGAGTTTATCTATCGATGCAAAGTTATCGGATCTGACTTCTCCCGTGATCTTTCCCTTAAGTCCTTCTTCTGTGAAATCTAAGATCAGACCGTTTTTTGACGAGATGCTTCCGTCCGTTATTATTATATTTACTATATCGGTGAAATATGGCTGAAAAGGCTTTATTTCTATGCCATCAAGGTTAAACTTCAGATCCGCGAATAAGGGCTCGATGCTAAAGGCGCCATTTGTAGATATGGTCCCCTTCTCATTAAGACGGAGAGATAGGGAAAAATTGCTCTTTTTGTTTTTTTCTGTCGAGAAATTCTTGATCTTGAGATTAATATTATCGGCGAGCATCGCAGCCGGATCGGTCGGTACAGAATCTTTCAGATTAACCATGTAATTCTCGGCTGAGAGATTTACAAGCTTTACAACCCATGGCTTGTCAACCTCAATATCCCTGTCTTCCGCTGAACTCTCCTTTAATCCCGATCTCGGGGGAAAGAGAGTCTGCAAATTTATATCGCCAGTGTTTAAACGTTTTACAAAAAGCATACCTTTACGGGTAGCAACATCTCCTATTACAACTCTTTTTTCTGTTAAATCTATCGCGGTATTTTTTATGGACAGAGCCGGGATTTTCAGGAACTCCTTCTCCTCATCTCGCTTTATAAGAACAAGAGATTCAACAGAAACAATCGCATCCGTGAATTTTAATCCCGGGCCCTTTTCGGTTTTTGCATACTGATATTTTGTCGAAACCGATAGAGCGGCATCATTAATGTCAAACAGGATACTGTCTGAATAATAGGGAGAATATTTTGCGGGATCTATATTTTTAAGGTTTATCCTTCCGGTCGATTTAAGGGCGGAAAATATGAAGTTGCCCGAAAGCTCAACGACCTCATTTTTCTCTGTCTTTAATGAAAGCTGAAAGTCCGCCTTTTCATCACCGATGTTTTTGAAGTTCTTTACCGTTAGTTGATTTAGTTTTAAATCTGTCCGGAAAGGCTCTTCTATCGATAGGTCTGAAAAGCCTATCTTTCCGGAGCCGATACGAAACTTCTCAAGATTTATAGATAGCGGCTCTGATTGTTCGCCTTCTTCATCCTGCGCTTGCTCTTCCCCTATCTCTGGAAGGAGTGAAAGCAGATTCAGCGTGCCGCTTGCATCCCTATTGATATTAAGCTCAGGTGACCGAATATCAACCTCAGTGATCTGCAGCTCTTTAGACAATATTTCAAAGGTCGATATCGAGGTTTTTATAAAGGGAAGTTTAATTACCGATGACCCTTCCGTATCCTGAATGTCTATATCTTTAAGAGTTATATCCCCTTTAAGGTTTACGCTCGGCGGTTTCTCTTTATATCGTATATGTGAAATGATAAGTCTTGTAACAAGCAGTCCCCTGTCTATCAAGAAGTTCAGCTTGAACGGGACATACAACATATAATAGGGAATATCGAGGTCATCTATGTCTATATTAAATGTCGTCTCGAGGGAATCATGGAAAGGCTTTGTTTTCCCCTGAAATAAAAAGGGAGTTTCATTAAGTCTGCCTGAAATAACGGGCTGGCTGTCCATTTCCAGGTGATCCGGAAAGTCCGATATAAATGGGATATTGATCATGAGACCGGTAATATGATTTTCCCTGTTTTTTTCAAGATCCCTCAGGTGAATGCTGCCATCTACTATCCGTATGTTATTGAGTGAAAACAGAAATGGTTTTGATTCTGCTTCAGGTTCAGGTTCTGTTTCCTTTCCCTCTATCAGGTCAGAGAAATTAAATGATGCCCCTCCATATCTTATAAGAGATACGGAAGGCCTCGTAATCTTGAGTTCTTCCAATACGAGACCCAACTTCCATATGGAACTTATCTCAAGATCTACAAAAAGTTCATTTAGAGTTATAAAATCGTCCCTTCTGTCTTTATCGATTATGACAATACCCTCAGCATGCATTATCAGCTTGTAAGGGTTCATCTTTACTTTCTTGATATAAACCGGACGATTCAGGCTTTTAGTGAGCTGTTTTTCAGAAATACTCTTGATAACCGCCGGTACGATATAAAATCCGATCAGGTTATAGAGCAGAAA
The DNA here is from genome assembly GCA_028278455.1 of bacterium. GTDB lineage: Bacteria > SM23-31 > SM23-31 > SM23-31 > SM23-31 > JANQEH01. Next base: position 2,250 of record JANQEH010000053.1, on the reverse strand, counting down.
AATCATTAAAACTGTTATCAGCGTTTTCAGACTTATTATTTTTTTAAAGAAGTTCATCGATATCAAATCCCTTCTTTACTACCACAGTGCAATGATGTTTTGAATGAAAACTCAGAATAAGGCGTTCTTATCTTTAATTATACTATTATTCTTTGTAACGTAAAGTAATAACTTTTGCGCCGCAGTTTCTGATCGGCCGTTGACCGGCCATCTCATGAAATTCCAAAAAATAAAAACTGACCGGGCTATACAATCGCAATATTAATCGTTTGACAACGCGATTATTATGGTGTAAAAGTTTAGATAAATACTGTTAAGGCATAGTAATATGATCGTTTAATATGGCCATTCCCAGATAAACCTATAAATAGAAATTTAATAAGGGAAGGTGCGTACTATGATCAGAAAAATTATATGTTGTGTAATAATTACCGTAATGGTGATAACAACAACCTCCTTACGGGCAGAGGCAAAAGAGTTTAAGAGAATCAACACCGGCAATGATCCTGCTGATTTCATATCACGAAATGAACTATCATTCAAACATCAGCATGGCACAAGGCACCTGAACTTCCTGACTCTGCGAACAGATATCGCTATAAGTTCAAATATCAGTTTGCGACTGGACCTTCCGGTCGAGGGGCGTGTCAGTGATGATACGGGCGATGATCTCTGGAAGGGCCTGATCGATCCGGATTACAGACTGGGTGATATTCTTATAGAGCCCTCATACCGCTTCTATTCTTCAGATAATGTTTCGGCTATCGCCGGCCTTCGTGTTATCTTCGATACAGCATCGAGGGATGAGATCGGAAATGGAGCTACAATATATGCACCTGTTCTTGCAGCGGGATGGCGTCCGGCAGAGGAATGGCTCTTTGCTTCGGTAATTAAGTGGACCGTTGGGAACGGACTGCACAGGGATATTACGGCTGACTCCCTCGACCGGGATGAAATATCTTTCAGACAGATTATAGCCTGGGAACCACATAAGAAATATATCGCCTGGTTATTGATTGATCCTGAAATTATTTATGATTTTGAGAGGGATGAGGAAGAAATAAGGCTAGGAGGTGAATATGGTGTACGTATAACAGATTCAGGATATCTGTTTGTAAGGTATGAGGGTAACATCGGGGGCCAACAGAGAGAGTTGTCAGCTGCCATCTCGGGAGGCTTCAGATGGATATATGCCGATTTCATTCTGCAGTAACTGCTTCATGCGACTTTATAATTGCTACCGTATTCGCACTAGTAGTAATAAAATAATATCGGGGCGCCGGCCTTCAGGGGCTTGTTACAGGCTGAACGGTTCCACGGGTATTTTTAAAACCGCTGTTAGCAAGGTTAATAAGCCACAGCAAAGGAGCCCTTTTCCCCCTGAATCCTATCCTGCTGTAAATCGAGCTTATAGAAGAAAACTGTTCATAGGCCCAGTCCCTGCCGTTGCTTAGCTGCTCAGGTGTAAGTTGTTTAGGTTTGAATACAACATGTTTCGTGTGATATTTTTCCCAGTCGCGTGTCAGGATACGACCTTCCTCGTTGAACTTGTCAAAGATGCGGGTTCCCGGATACGGTTTAAGTATCGCGAAGCGGGCAGCATCAAGTTTAGCTTTCTTTGCGAAATCAAGGGTAGTCTCAAATATTCCGGGACTATCCTGATCGAATCCGAAGATGAACTCTCCCTGTACAAATATTCCATGCCTTTTAATTCTCCCTATATTTTCGATGTATTTTTCGGGCTCAACCGGCTTTCCTATTATTCTTAAAAGCTCTTTGTTCAGAGTTTCAAGCCCTATGAGCACTCCTAAACAGCCTGATCTTGCCGCAAGCTTTATTAATTCCTCATCATAGCCCATAGCGATAGATGTTTGGGCAACCCACCTGACATTTAACGGAATAAGTGCTTCAAACAGTTCCTTTGACCGCGAGAGATTACAGCAGATGTTATTGTCGATAAAGACTATAAATTTTTTCCCGATTGACTTTATTTCCTCAATAACCTCATCTATCGGGCGGAAACGATATTTTTCACCGAAAATTACAGAATCTGAGCAGTACATACAGTCGAAGGGACAGCCTCTGGATGTCTCTACAAGGTTCCTTAACAGATACCTCCCCTGTCTGCATAGATCTCTTCTTGGAACAGGCATTCCTTCAAGGTCCGGCCTCCTGTCTGACCTGTATATATCTATATGCCTGCCCGCCCTGAAATCACTTATCACCCGCTTCCAGACACCCTCCGCCTCT
>JANQEH010000311.1 GCA_028278455.1 bacterium | reverse complement strand
GATCCTTTTACCGGTAGCTAAGCGAAGCTGTGAATTTTCAAGGTTCCTGTTAACGTATTTTAGAGCGTGAAGAGCGTTGAAGGCCGCAATGTTGGTGTTTATTCGGGTTGAATCTCCGATGGCCATTCTGCTTACCTCCTTGTAAGTTTTAATTTGCGGACGGCTATCCCTGCCGAGGCAAATGAGTGTATAATATGGCTATTAGTATATTCAGAGCATAATACTGCTACTCTCTATTATCGTCACTTCTGCACTAAACTTTAGAAGATTTAGTTTTTTTTTGGTATATTTACTAAAAAAACCACAAATGTCCCCCTTCACACCCTGTATAAGTGTTATTTAGATGCCTTCGGTTTATTAGAGCTGCTGATTACTTAGTGGAGAATAATTGTTCGCCAGGCAAGTTGTATAAAAAATAGCTAATAGGAAGATATGAAAAAATCCCTTAGAAAAGTGATAAAAAGATTGTAAATGTATTACACTGGCCTATTCGATGATTCTGAATTTGCCTGAACGTGACCTGATCTGGTTTCTTAAAGTATCTTTAATATCGATCATAAATACATATTCACCTGATTTGAGGCCTGAAATATCGAATTCAACTTTCTCTTTTGCAATACTATTTAATGATTCTAACACCTGTTCCTGAGAAATTATATCATCTTTTTTCGTTCTCCGGAAAATTTCTCTGATTGAGAATCCTTTTTTTACAGGTGCGATTTTGTAGTTAATCGAGAATCTTGCTCTGCTGTCCGGCCCGAGAACAAGGTGATATATTTCAAGATATACATGAAGATTGTCATTGATAAGGATGTTTTCAGCAGGAATTACGGGGAATGAATAATCAGGGATATTCAATTCATCAGGTACAGGTATACCAATTATCAGATCGCTTACTTCGAGTCTGCTGTATTCCGGATTGAGTGGGGGTAAATTTTCCAGTACCGCTTTTCCCAGCCTGATGCTTTCTCCTATTTTCATTCTTTCACGAAGAGACAGGTCAGTAAATGGATCTACCCCTTCTGTATTATAGATTTCTGCAGCTATTACATAGTTCCTTGTACTGTCCCTGTGATCCACCATAAAGACAGAAGTGTTGTCGAATCCCTCCATCGGGATATGCGCGGTCCTTTCTACTTCAGCCCAATCTTTATCGAGTGTGATCAGGGAGTGTCTTACACCGGATCCGGCATGTACAGATTTTCCGGCAAGATAATCCTGATAGTCTATTTCTGAAGACTTGTCCGGAAAGGAAAACGTGAGAATAGCCATTTTGGGATCATTATTATCATCCAAAAGTCTAATCTGGTTGGTATTGATCCTGATCTCATTAATAATATCATCGAGACCGGATTTTTCCTGAGGACCGTATACCTTGTTCGGATCGTTCTTATCTTCATTTGAGTACCTGTCGTGGACCGACCTGACGATATTTGGATTAAGCCCGTTTGGGACTCTTTCCGAAAGTGCAGTTCTCCAGCTGGATTCAAGTTCAGTATACCTGCGGGCGTAGGTCTCGTCGAATGTCAGCAGCTGTTCATAAAAGGCGAATTGCAGGATACCTGCAGGAACAACTTCAACCCGGATCGTCCTTGGTTTAAAATTCGGATCCGAGGAAGAGTACTCTAAACTGATAATTTCTCTTTTGCTAAAAGCTCTGCGCGGGATAAAATCTTCGACGCTTTGTCGCATACCGTAACTGCTGCCCTCGATAGAACCGAACATGAATATCAGCGGTGCTTCATCATCGATTCCATTGTATTTCCAGGCTTCAAAGTCAGGCATGAAATTCATCTCGTCGACTTCATTCTTTATATGCTGAACTGGATTACCGTCAAACTGGTCCCAGTTGCTTAATGCTGCCTGGTGTATTTCCATTGCCCACAATTGGACTTCACCAGAATTTAATCCAAAATTACCCTCAGTCACCTGATCAGGAGCTCCATATTTGATAAATATTGTCCCCCTGTCATCCGTTCCATATGGTGTATTCTGGTTTTTATTAAAGGTTTTTCGTGAGTAACCAATCCGCTCCCAATGCTCGAGAAGCCGCTCATTTAGCGGTGATGTTATAGTCAGATCTCTTGATTTCCAGAAGCCTTTGATTAGACTGCATATCTCAGCTGGATCTTTTAAGTCCAGATCTTTCCACTTTTCCATTTCCTCTTTCGGCACCAGAGGTCTGATCCTTTCAGCTTCTTCTATAATTATTTCTCTGAAATCCTCCAAATTGTTTCCGGAGAATCCCCAGAAATAAAAATCCGATGCTTTATCATAATAGAATGTTTTTTCCTGTTCGGTCACGGTCTCGATGTATGCGATCCCTATTCTCGGATCGGACTTCCCGTTCTTCTCAAAGGCTCTTTTGCAAAATTCCCAGAGATTAAGCGCTTTTAACCATGCACCGGATCTTTTAGCCTCGAGGCCTTTCAAGTAATGGTCTGACTGGAAAGAAAAACTGTTAAGCGGAAAAGAAAATATTAAGAATAATAGAATAACGGCAACAATTCTTAAATCCCATTTCTCCATAATTCCTCCGGGTATTTCTCAGCAATAAGCCTGTTTTATTTTAATACGTGTCCTGACTGACAAAACCCTGATCCTGAAATATAATCATTATACAATAAAAAAGAAAATTTATTCTATAAAATCCGAAAATCCGGACGGCTCTCCTGAAATATGTAAGACAGGCTGCCCGTTAGGCAATACTTTTATGAAAAACTAACTCGCCTGTTTGTTCCTGTGTAGAGGGCCTCATAGCACCATCAAACTTGTTTGGGGGTATCATATATAGGACGAGGAATCCTTGCTCCTATGGGAATGAATCTATTCCTGATAAGAAAATATCCAAATGCATAGAATTGCAGCGAAAATATCAATTTTCTATTATTCTGTATTGGAAAACTGCCATTTCATAATATGGATCGATAAAATATATATGATTACCTATCTGTTCAACATGGTCAAAAACATGATCCGGTATCGACACGCGGGTCAAGAGGATGCCTGTTTTATTGAATACTTCATATCGCAGATAGTCGGTTCTCTTTTCCTCTTTCTCCGGTTGTTTTTTAAAGGTTAAAATCCATATCCTGTCATTTGAGTCGATTCCCAGACCAATGCTAACATCTGTAAAAGCTGGATAAGCAAATGTCTGTCCTTCGACTTCATATTCTTCCTCTTTGTATGAAATAGGATAATCCAGTTTTCTGTCTGATTTGAAGATTATCATTCCATCCTGTGAATACTTCTCAATTCTGTTCTGGAAATAGAAAGATATAATAATATTATCATTTCTGTCTGTGGAAAAATCTGCAATATTAGCCTGAGTTTCTATAGCTCTGTTACTATACTTTTCAGGTTCACAGAACTCCGAGATATGGTTTCCTTTCGTATTTATCACAGTCAGGATTTTATAATTTTCTTCTGCAGAAGAAGAATAAGGCATGGAAAGAAACACAACATTTCCGTTCAATAGTGTTTTAAAATGAAAACTCTGAGGCCCTAATTTTAAACTGTAAGACGATTTGTATTTCCCGGAAGGTGAAAGCTGTTTAATTTTACTATTAAGATCGCTGACTAATATATTACCTTTACTGTCTATTTCTAGATCACCGGGCAGATCAAACTCGTCGGGTCCCTGTCCGGGTCCGCCTATTGTGCTAATAAAAATACCCTTTGAATTAAATTTCTGTACCCTTTTATTTCCTCTGTCCAGAATATAAATATTCCCGTTGTTGTCTTCTGCAACATCAAACGGTTTGAACAACTGATAGTTTTCATCGCTGCTCTCCAGCTCTCCGATCTTTTGAACGAATTCCAGTGAAAGCTTCTGTTCGTCTCCCCATAGTGGAGAGAGGTTATGCACATACCTGACACCGTCGATGATTTCTTCTGTATAGGGATTGGGATTGGTAGAACAGCTTATAGTGAACAGGATAAATATCAGTATATGTAACCTTTTCATGTAATCCTCCATGCATTTACATCCCCCATGATCCCTCTTCTAAGGAGGTATTATAGTATTTTTTTTCGCATAAGTTAAATTCTTTACTTAAAAATCATCTGCCCCGTAATAGCGCGCTTGCAGTGCCCTCGCCAAGGTTTCAGCTCAGACTCACTTTCATGCCGTCATATGCGAGGCGGATGTTTTCAGGCAGGGATGCTTCCGTTTTTTCATGGTCAAGAGCATGGCTGATGTGTGTGAACAGTGTTTTCTTTGCTCCGATATATTCCGCTATTCTCACAGCTTCATCGAGAGAAAAATGTGCGATATGGTTCTCTTTTCTTAAGGCATCGAGTATCAGCAGGTCAAGATCTTTTAATAATTCCATGCTCTCATCGGGTATGAGGCTGACATCCGTTATATAGGCAGTATTTCCGAATCTGAAAGCCAGTACAGGCATTTTATAATGGAAAACTTCGACTGGTATTATCTCCAGTCCGCCGATTCTGACTTTCCCGGATATTTCTTTAAGTTCGACCTGGGGATAGTATTTCCTGTATTCTTCAGGCGCATTGAAAATATAATTGAACCTTTGTTTGATGCTTCCTATGGTATGCTCATTAGCGTATGCCTCAATTGGGCCTCCCTGCATCCTGTTGAACGGCCGGATGTCTGCAAGGCCGAGAATATGATCTGCGTGAGAGTGTGTAAAAAATAGTGCATCGATCCGTGAAACGCAGTTTTTCAGTACCTGGTATCTGAAATCCGGGGATGTATCTATAACAATATTATTTAATCCATTATGAATACATATTGAAGAGCGTGTTCTGTTGTTTCTGGAATCCTCGGAGGTGCAGACATAGCATGAGCAGCCGATCTCCGGAACTCCGGCAGAACTCCCGGTACCGAGGAATGTAACAGAGTTGGACAACTAACTTCTCCCCTGGGCCTGGACATAGAGCCCGTTATCCCCCACAATCCGGACATTATCTTTACCGAGGATTTTTCTTATCGCTGTGATCGATCTATCACCGGGATCGAGTTTATATTTCTTCGATTTCATTATGAGTTCCTCATCCAGTGAGGTCCTGACGTTAAAAAACAAAGTACAGTTCCCTTTATGTTTTTCAAAGATCGATTCAAGTGATTCAAGAGTGTTTCTGTCAAGTCCTGAAGAAGTAAGGTTGACAAGTACTTTCTTTGCATATATCTGCCTTGCCTTACTGATCGGATGCATCTCTTCAACTATGATCTTTGGATTATCTTCTTCTCTTTTTGATATCTTTCCCTTCAGGAATACCATCTTATCCTCCTTGACAATATTCTTGTATTCCTCGTACAGGTCAGCAAACAGAACTGCTTCTATCGAACCTGAGAAATCCTCGAGAGTAAAGAACGCCATATTCTTTTTATCTCTCTTTGTCGGCGTAACTTTGAGGGCAACTATGATACCTCCGTTCCTGATAACTGTGTTATTCTCGAGTTCAGAGAGTTCTTCGATCGGTGTAGTCGAGAGGCCTGTTAATTCATCGCGATACTTATCAAGAGGGTGGCCTGAAATGTAAAAGCCAAGAACTTCTTTTTCTCTTGCCAGTGTCTCATATTTAGACCATTGTTCGATAATTGGTTGAGAAGGATACTCCTTACTTGTCTCCTCTCCGGGATCAACAGAGTCAAAGATATTTGTCTGGCCTCTTTCCCTTTCAAGTGATGACTGATGAGCATAATTGAGCGCTGTTTCGATCGATTCGTATTTTTCAGTTCTAGTCCATGGTAATGAATCGAGAGCACCCGCCTTGATGAGGCTTTCAAGCACCTTCTTATTTATGCTTTTAATATCACACTGCTCACAGAATTCAAAAAAATGCTTTGAATTAACATAATTTTCTCTTTGTTCTATCAAGCAGCCCATTGCGCCGGAACCGACATTTTTTATAGCCGCAAGCCCGAACCTGATCGCCCCATCCTCGACTGTAAAATTCACACCGCTTTTCATTACATCCGGTGGAAGGATATCGATTCCCATATGTCTGCATTCTTCCAGAAGAACGACGATCCTGTCAGTATTGTCCTTTTCCGAAGAGAGGTTAGCGGCCATGAATTCCGACGGATGGTGAGCCTTCAGATATGCGGTCTGATACGCAATAAGTGAATAAGCAGCAGAATGGGATTTATTAAAACCATACCCGGCAAATTTTGCAATATGATCAAAGATTTCAGCGGCGATTTTTTTGTCAATACCCTTTTTTGCAGCACCCTCGTTGAATTCCTTTGCCTTCTGCTCCATAATCTCGACCTTCTTTTTTCCCATGGCCCGGCGTAAAAGGTCTGCTTCACCCAGAGAGAATCCGGCCAGATCACCGGCTATACGCATAACCTGCTCCTGGTAAACTATAACACCGTATGTCTCATTAAGGATCGGTTCCAGCATCGGATGAATATATTTCACATCAACTTCACCATGTTTCCTCAGAATGAAATCATCAACCATGTTATTACCGAGAGGACCCGGTCTGTACAATGCATTCATGGCTGTCAGGTCTTCTATCGATTCAGGTTTCAATTTTCTCAGGTAATCGCGCATACCGGTACTTTCAAACTGGAACACACCTATTGTATCGCCTCTCGCGAAAAGATTGTATGTCTTTTTATCGTTCAGAGGGATAATTTCAATATTGAGTTCTACGCCTTTTTCGGCAATCATTTTTACGGCATCGCTGATAACTGTAAGGTTTCTCAGGCCGAGGATATCCATTTTCAGAAGGCCGATATCCTCGATATAATTCATTGTATATTGAGTTGTTGTTTTGCCCGAACGCGGCTCTTTATACAGCGGGAGAAATTCAGTTAGAGGTTTCGGCGCTATTACTATACCTGCAGCATGGACTGATGAGTGCCTTTCCATACCTTCGAGTATTTCTGCATACTCGAATAGCTGCTTGTAAACAGCATTTGAGTTTACATGGTCTGCAAGCTCCCCGGAATTCTGCAATGCATCTTTCAGCTTTATTCCCAGGGTATCGGGAATAAGTTTTGCAATCCTGTCGACTTCCTCGTAAGGCAGATCCATTGCCCTTCCCACATCACGAATTACTCCTTTTGCATTCATCTTGCCGAATGTAATGATCTGAGTAACACATTCCTCCCGGTATCTCTCCCTGACGTACTGAATTATTTCATCTCTTCTTTCATAGCAGAAATCAATATCTATATCCGGCATGGTAACACGCTCAGGATTCAGGAATCTTTCAAAAAGCAGGTCATAGTCCATCGGATTAAGGTTGGTAATCCCGAGAGAATATGAGACGAGACTACCCGCGGCTGATCCCCTGCCGGGCCCTACGGGAATCTGGTTATTTCTTGCAAAATCTGTAAAATCCTTTACCACGAGAAAGTATTCAGAGAAATTCATTTTCTGTATTACTGTAAGTTCGTAATTGAGACGTTTTTCCACTTCCTCCGTGATTTTACCAATTTTTTTCTCGAGCCCTTCTTTGCAAAGGTCGGTAAGATACGGATCAGCGCCTGTTTCCTTATATTCTTCGGGGATCGGGAATTTCGGAAGATTTAGTTTACCGAACTCGAAAATAACATTACATTTCTTTGCTATATCTAAGGTGTTATCAAAAGCATCAGGTATATCCGGGAAAAGCTCTTCAAGTTCAGCCCTGTTCTTGAAATACAATTCCTGTGAAGTTAAACGGAATCGGTTTGGATCGGACATTGTTGTCTTTGTCCTGATGCATAGCATTATCTCATGAGCCTTGGCATGTTCCTTTTTCCGGTAGTGTCCATCATTTGTAACTATCAGCTTAACGTCCATTTCACGGGCAAGATCGATAAGCCTCTCCTTAGCGATAAGTTCTTCGTCTATACCGTGATCCTGCAGTTCTATATAAAACTCACCATCAAATATATCCAGATACTGCCGGACCTTATCCCTGGCTTCATCTCTTTTATCCTTTAGAAGAAGCTCGGGAATCAGTCCCTTGATACAGGCTGAAGTACCGATAAGTCCTTTTGAATACTTCTCAAGGTAATCATCATCTATAGTTGGACGGTAATAAAATCCTTTTTCGTATCCAATAGATGCGAGTTTTATCAGATTTTTGTAACCCTCCATGTTCCTCGCAAGCAGAACCATGTGGTTGTATGCCTCTTTGATCCCGTTAAGATTGCGTGTCTCAATAGGTTCTTTTGAGATATATGCTTCCATTCCGATAATAGGATTTATATTTCTTCTCAATGCGGCATTATAGAACTCTATAGTTCCGAACATGTTTCCATGATCGGTTAGAGCTACCGCCGGCATATTGGCTTCCGCCGCCGCAGCCACAAGATCGGATACCTTGCACAAACCGTCAAGAAGGCTATATGCAGAGTGGTTGTGAAGGTTTACAAAATTTGACATCATTGTGCCTTTTATATTCAATATGTTTTCGGTTTGACCTGTGGAGGAATTCTATTGTTCCGGAAGATTTAAATCAGCAACAGGACATGAAATAATTTAGAAGGAAATAACTAAAAATCAATCTATTTTAATTAAAATTTACTCAGAATTAAGAGTCTTTACGGCATATCCCAATATAGCTGCAGTAACCGCAAGGTCTCTTGTTGAGAAATCTCTCAGTAATGCCGTATTTTCCGTTCAAAATCTTGTTGCAGAACTCAAGTATGACAGGCAGAGTAACGGAAAAAAACTCATCATCGAATAGGATACCCTTCTTCAGTTCCGTTTCATCGAGATCACCGGAAAAATATTTTAATCCGTTTTCCCTGTTCGATTTTACCTGCTCATAAACAAGCTTGATCCGTTTATCGGGATATTTGTCTTTCAATAACAAGTAATAGACAGGGAATTGTGATGACCAATGTTCGGTGATCAGATCCCTGCTTACAGAGCCTGTTTTATAATCTGTTGCGATTACTGTGTTTGTCTTTTCATTGATAAGTATTTTATCTACTTTGCCCTTGAAAGATATTTTAAGTTCACCGTCTTTAAGAATCGAATGGTTAGTATCCAAATAAACAGGGCTTTGAAACCACTTCTCGAAATCGTCATATACAAATTCGCTGAAATTATCCCTGTTCCATTCAAGAAGTTTTACCAGGATGTTGCCTGAATCCTGTTTTGCCAGCCCCTTTAAATATGGGGCAAGCATATAGTCTGTAATAAGGTCTTGATCTAAATCGAAACCGAACTCAGGCAGAATCCTCCTCAGCTCTTCTTCCAGGATCCGGCATGCCGCTCCGGGATCGTTAAAATATCTCTTGAATCCTCCCAGAATACCGAATCTTTCAAGCGCTTTATGAACAACTTTTCCTAGTAGCATATTCCTTTTTAAGTCCTCATCTAAATCTCCCGGACCAACCTTTAGCAAGTTTTTGTACCAGTACTGCATTGGACAGTTCAACAGAATATCGAGTTCTGAGGGAGAAAATACAATTTCAGTTGTTTCCGATCTACCTGTAGATCCCCTGTAATCATTTACATCGCCGGACAGATATGCATTATGCCTTAATAGAAAATGTTCATTTAATCCGGGAGCACTGATCTGTCTACCTGTGTATTCAGCATAGTGATCCCTTGGAGAATGGCAATTTTCATACTCTACAGCAGACTGATTTGACCTCTTCAGAAACTCGGTAAAGGTAGAAGGCTGCAGCGTTTCATCATCTTTATCTCTGACAGAAGCGAAAAAATGAACTTTATCTCCGAGACTTTTCCAATGGACAAAGAACTGAAGGCTTAATATCCAGCTGTGATCCTGAAATTTCTCTATATAAGGATTGAATGGGGGGGTAACCGGAAATTCATCTTCTGTAAGACCGAGTATAAATAGTTTCACAGGATTAAGATGCAGAGTATCAAAAAAGCCAAGTATCTCGATACCATGGTCCTGCTCTCCAGTAGGAATTACTATCTCACTCAGAATTGTGAGAAGATCAATTCTGAACATACTCAATCCGCATTTCATCCCGGCAGTATCATATTCCCAGATCATTTTTTCAATTGTCTCAACCAGTTTATCATAAATGTTTCTTGATAGCATGCTTAAGTTCATTTGACTTCTCAAGTCTATATCATCCATAAAGATATTTAGAATGCCACCTATCTCTGAATGAGCAGCATTTTCTCCTATAGAGTATTTATTAATAGTGTTCCCTATCTTTTCATATGCAGAAAGATGATTTTTCTTTTCATCTTCATCAAGGTCGCTATTTTCAAGTCTATCAGGTATTTCCCTGAAGTATCTTATATTGTTTTTCCTGCACCATAGATCCAGTTCAAAATATTCCTCAAGTGGCATGCACATCGGATGCAGGACAACTCCGGTAACAGCTATCCATTCAGGATACCTGAGAACATCCAGAAGATCCAGAAACCTGAGTAGAAGCTGTGAAGCCGGGCGCTCCAGCACGGGTTCATTTTTTGCCACTGTTACCGGTATCCCGTACCAATTGAAGATCTTTTTTATTAACGGAACATATTTCTCCATGCTGGATACAGCGATCTTCAGTGATCCCTGTCTTGATTCCCAGTCAGATATTCCCCTTATCATTTTAGCACATGTCTCAACCTCATCTGCCTGGGATTTACATTTTGTATACAACTGGTCCGAAGACATATCTGAAAAAGTTGAAGCCTCATCCCAGATAGTATGATCATAATTGAATTTCCGTGATAACTTTCCATTGTTAAAGTTATCAACAAAATAAAAACTTTCAGACTTACTTGCGATTGTTTTAAAAAGTTTGAAATATTCCCGGGATGTCTTATACATCTTGTTCAGGATAATTCTTGTACCGGAGAATGATAATTCCCTCCCGATCTTCCTGATCCTGTCGGTTTCAGTAATTATGCCAAGTTTATTTTTCATCTTCTCATATTCTCTGAAATACTGCCGGGCATTTTCATTTAGTTTTGCATTTCCTTCTTCAGCATTCTGAAATGCTTTTGACAGCATTTCGATCTTTCCCGGCGGGGTATCAGGATTATTCACCGATTTTCTTATTAAAAGTCTTCTTAATCCTGATGAGACGGGGATTCCCGGAAGGTCAATATCATTGGTAAAAGTATCAAGCGTTGATATACTGATTTCAGGTGTGAGAAGTCCCCGGGCATATAGTATTTTCGTTACTTTCAGAGAATTATGTTTTGTAGGACAGATTATGATCGTCTTCCCCTCAAAATCTTCAGTCAGTATGTTCTCTATATCGGGAAGATCCTGCCTGTTTTCATACTCTGATTTTATCTGATTGTCCTGTTCAAGATCAATACCGGTATTCTTTGATCCCTTTCCAGCCTGTATCAGCGAATTCATAGAAGAATAATAGACATTTCCTGCAGCTTCAATATTGTATATCTGTTTGATCATCAACATATATATCTTTACCTGAAGCTCATGCTTTTCCCGGGTTTTCATCGATCTCGAAGTCTTAAAATCAACAATATACCAATTCTGTCCTGTCCGGTATAAAAGATCGATCTTGCCGGAGACCTGAAAGAAATTCTTTCCTGACCGGAACCAGCCAATAACAGGCAGTTCATAGTACCTATCATTTGAGTTAATGATGTTATTTAGCAGACTGCTTTTCCTAAGATTGTCAACGTGTTCCCCGGTTAACCTGAGCAGCAGACGTGCCTCTGTTCCGGGATAGCGATCATTGATATATTTCTCGATCTCAACTGTGCATTCTGGTTTCCACCATTCATTTTCCATAATAGTGTGGAAAATGGTACCCACCTTAATTGCCGGTTCAAGTTTTTCAGCGGCGCCAGCATCATAATTTTCGATACCGGGATCCAGGTATTCTACAAGATCGTAAACAGAATAATTATAGAATTTTTCAGGCTCTTCAAAAACCGTAGGTTCTTTCCATTCCAAAGGTTTTTCGTGAGATTTCGAATGAATATCCAGGTTCTTGAGGATTTCATTTTTATGAATTACCTTTATCTCCGTTAGAGGAATTTTCGATTGAACAGGCTCAGATTCCGATAGTTTTGAAAGTACGGGTATACCGAATACCGGGGATATATAATTTGTCCACCACCATTTCGAATGCTTTCCTTTTCCTCCATCCCTGTGGTCAGCCAGAAGCACCACTCTGTATTTTGCCCGGGTAAGAGCTACATAAAACAATCTCTTGTCTTCTGCAACGTCCCGGAGAGATTCGTAGTACTTAAGACCGTTTACAATCCCCTGGCCCAGGCTAATATCATCTTCAGCGGTTATTGGGATACTGAGCTCGAAATGTTCATTACCGGAATTATTTTCCTTGATCTTTCCAAAAGGCAGAACATTGTCATTAATACCACCTGCAGTATTCAATTCCGGAATGACAACGGCTGGAAATTCAAGTCCTTTTGATTTATGGATAGTGAGAATCTGAACAGGAGCATTTTCTCCTGTTCCGGCCTGTGCGGAATCAGGATCATGTGAGATACTGTATCTTAAATATTCAAACACTTCTCTAAGACCTGCCCCCCTTGAAGAGATCCCGTGAATGATCCCGATGATCTTGTCGATATTTGCTATCCGCTGCTTTCCACCTGCTTCGCTGTAGTAACCGAGCTCACGGTGATCAGTAGACAATATATCTTCCAGCAATCTGTCGAGAGGCCGGATCCTTACAGCATCTCTCCAGCAGTCGATGCTGTCGGTGATTCTTTTTAAATCCGGATCAGAGCTTATCTGCTTATATAGAGAGCACTCCTGCTTGGGTGAATTCTGTCTCAATTTATGGATAGTCTTGTCCGGAAGACAGAAAACAGGGCTTCTCAAAAGCCCAAGTAACGCAAGATCATCATGAGGATTATACAGAATGCTGACAAGATGGAACAAATCATGAGTTTCCTGTTGATTATATAAGTGCCTGCCAGAGACGATCTCAAACGGAATACTGTATTCCTGGAAGATTCTCAGGTAATTTTGTATATTCGTGAACCTTCGCAGCAGCACACCTACAAACGCTTCATCCTTCTCTGCCAGGCCGCATTTATTACCCCATTCAAGGAGTTCTTTTACAGCCAGTGCAGTATTTAAAGCGCCCGCATGTATCGGATCATTCTTATCTGATAATGAAATCCTGATCGAGCAGGGATTTTCGGTTTTTGAGGTAATCTCGATTTTCTCATTTTGAGGGCCTGCAGGTTTGGTTTTTGCGAAATCCGCTTCATAGGGCATCTTCTGGTAATCTTTACTGACCTGGAAGACCTCAGAGAAAACGGGATTGATTACATTGTCAATATATTCGGTTGAAGCCCGGTAGTTTTCGTTTAGCTCTATAAACACGTCATCGCCAGCCTTCATCACAGTCTTAAATTCCTCTTTAACTGTATCTACAACCTCGACATCTGCCTGGTTGAACCTGTAAACAGACTGCTTCTTATCGCCTACTATGAATAAGCCGTTTGAATGCAGATTTCCATTATCATCTGAGGCAATCATTCTTATAATATCCCACCGAGGGTAATTCGTATCCTGAAATTCATCGATCATTATATGCTTGAATTTCTTTGAGTATTTACTACGGATAGAAGGATGCTCTTTGAGGAGTTTTCCTGCCAGGATAATTATATCGTTAAATCCCAGGTAATTATTCATCCTCTGGTTTTCTGCTAAAATTCCCGAAAATTCTCTGTAAAGCGTTAAAAGTGATCTGATTACATTTATTGATATGCGGTCATTTTTATTGGGAGTCTGAAGTACGAGAAATTCCGGTACCATATCTTTTAGGTAAACCAGTAATTCCCTTACATGGTCTTTAAACTCAGAAAATGCAGTCCTATCACTCCAATTGTTTTTGTTGCCGGGTACAGACCGTGGACTTTTATATTTACCCCGAATTGTGAACAACACAGGAATAAGGTCGGTCAGGACATACTGTTTTCTTGCCTCACATTCTTCAGGTATAGCTGTTAAAATATCATTAAGTCTCTGCAGCCAGACATATCCTGCATCTTCAGGATCAGTACCGATTATTTCAGAGTAATCTGCTATCTTCCTGAACATATCAATAACTTTTTCAGTCTCTATATCCGGGGTATATAAGGAGAGCCATTCTTTGAAGACAGCGTCTTCACTCATGGTTTCGAGTTTTGAAAGCCTTTCCGCGATAAATTGAAGATGCTTATGGACGTTATTAAAAAGTAAATAAAGTCTGTTAATAGACTGATACTCCAGAAGAATTCTGAGATCATTATCATGTTCCCTGCTTTTTTTCTGAAGGTAATCATTCAAGCATAGATCAAACCTTCTTTTATACTCTGCGGGTTCGATAACCGAAAACTCAGGATCTAATCCTAAGGTATCTGCATTTTCCCTCAGGATCCTCGCGCAGAAACTGTCTATGGTTGAGATGGCATTTCGTGAAAAAGTAGCTCTAAGCCATGTAATGTCTTTTTCGGAAGCTTTGACCAGGTTCTTGCCAAGCCCATGTACATTTTCAATCTCTTCTCTATTCAGCAATTTGTTCAGGTCATGATAAATATCTTCGGCCATTTCTGCCGTAGCTTTTTTAGTAAAAGTGATTACAAGGATGTTCTCAATCCCGAGCCGGTCATCATTGCCTGTGCTGTAGGAGTTTTTCTCAATGAAATCATCGATGATAGCGCAGTATCTTTTTGATAGCGCGAAAGTTTTTCCTGCGCCGGCGCAGGCTTCGACAAACTTATTGCAGCTCAGGTCAAGAATCCTGTTCAAGAGAGATGACATATACCCCGTTTCCTAAAGGAAAGACAGATCAGTGAGTTCTAAAAATGGTTAATTGGGTGAAAAGAATAATATAATAAAAATTGATATCAATTATTAAAAATATATTTTTAGAATTCTGTTTTGATTTCGTATTTTATAGTCTTAATATTCTCCTTGTATCGACTTTCCAAAAATGAGAGGTTCTACATGATCAACATAATCTGGCTTGGATTAATAGTGATAGCTTTTCTTGTAGGAGGTTTTACAGGCAAGATCGATGCCGTTACGACCGGTGCAATGACCGGTGCAAAGACCGCGGTAGAGATTGCAATCGGCCTTATAGGTTTCATGGCTCTCTGGCTCGGTCTGATGAGGGTAGCTGAAGAGGCAGGGTTCGTTAAGTTTATCGCCAAAATGGTAAAACCTCTGACGACAAGACTGTTTCCCGAAGTTCCGGCGGAACATCCGGCTATGGGAGCTATGATCATGAATATGGCTGCGAATTCACTCGGACTGGGTAATGCCGCAACACCCTTGGGATTGAAAGCAATGACGGAGCTGCAGAAGCTGAATAAAGAAAAGGATACTGCAACAAATGCAATGGCAACTTTTCTGGCGATTAATACTTCAGATGTTACTATCGTGCCGGCAACGGTCATCGGGATAAGAGTAGCCGCAGGATCGGCTTCACCAACAGAGATAATAGGAACCACGATAATTGCAACCTTATGTTCGACAATAGTTGCAGTTTTTGCATGTAAATTCCTTCAGAGATGGAAAATGTTCAAGATCCAGCCAGCCTCTGCCGGGATTCCATCAGGCGGAGAGGGGGGAAGATCATGATATTCAAATCAATACTGGAGACAATATCAATTTGGGCGATACCCATAGTATTTGTTCTGATCACGGTTACAGGATATGTAAGGGGTGTGAAAGTATATGAAGTATTCGTTGAGGGAGCAAAAGAAGGATTTCAAATTGCGATAAAGATCATACCTTTCATGGTTGCTATACTGGCGGCAATAGGAATGTTCAGAGAAGCAGGAGCAATGGATTACCTTGTCAGGATTTTGTCACCTGTTACTGATCTTGTAGGGTATCCGGCTGAAGTCCTTCCGATGGCGATAATGAGGCCATTATCGGGCTCTGGATCGCTTGGGATAATGACTGAGCTGATAAATACACATGGTGCAGAATCGTTCATTGGCCGGCTTGCGTCGACGCTTATGGGCAGTACGGAGACGACTTTTTATATTGTAGCTGTCTATTTCGGCAGTGTATCAATAAAAAAACTAAGGCATACTGTCCCTGCGTGCCTTATCGCCGACATGACCGGGGTTATAGCTTCTTTCATTGTATGCTACCTGGTATTCCAGGTGTTTTAGAAAGATCATTAGAAAGAATTACTAATTAGTTAATTATTAATGTTCCCGACTTGTATTTTGAGGGAGGAATCCATTTTTACCCGTTTTTATATTGAAAAGTAGAAAATTCACATACGCTAAAGTAGTCTTCCCGCAGTCTGCAGATATAGAATTCGGTTACTCCATACCGGAAAAACTGAGAGAAAAAGTTTTAGCCGGATGCATAGTTTCGGTACCTTTCCGAAATAGTGTCAAGACCGGATACGTTACCGGACTTACATCTGTTCCACCCCCGGTTAGAGTCAGAGAGATCCAGGATGTGGTATTTGAAAATCCCGTGTTCACCGGGGAACTGATAGACCTGGCAAAATGGATGAGCAGGTACTATTTTTCTTCCACCGGAGATATACTCCATTTGATGCTCCCGGTAAAGATGAACAGGGAGAGTGTAGATCTCATTACACCCGGTTCAAAAGTCAATAGAAAAAAGAACAATCTGAGCGATATCGAAAATAAAATTCTGGATATCGTCAACTCCTCAGAAAAGGCAACTCCGGAACTCCTCCGCCAGAAGATCGGAAATAGACACCTTTATTATCATATCGATAAACTCAAAAGACACGGTTTGATCAATATCGAGCGTGTGCTTAGATCGAAGAAGGTTAAACCCAAGATACGGTTGTGCTATAGACCTCTGATCTCATTATCTGCAAATAAGATGGATGAAGTATTCAGCAGGTCACCTTCACAGAGAAAGATATATGAATTTCTTCAAGGGCAGAAAAGTGCGCCCCGCTCTGTATTATTACTGAAATATCCAGGGAGTGAGGGATCTTTAAAAGGGCTTCTGAATAAGGGCCTGATAGAAAAGACAAGCGAAGAGGTATCCCGGATTTACGATTCAGGAAGGGATGAGAAAGACGGAAATCTTCCGGAGCTAACGAAAGGGCAGGTGAAAGTCTTAGACGGGATAACCAGGACCGCAGAAAACGGTAGACAGTATCCGTTTCTTCTGTTCGGAGTGACAGGAAGTGGAAAAACGAGAGTATATCTCGAGCTTGTAGAAAAGACTTTAACCTCAGGAAGGGACGTGATCTTTCTACTCCCGGAAATAGCACTGACAACTTATTTTCTTTCTCAGCTCAGGTCAATGTTCGGAGATACGGTCGCTGTTCTCCACAGTAAGATGTCAGAAGGGGAGAGATTCGATTCGTGGAGGGATATCCTCTCAGGAAAAAGAAGGCTGATCGTAGGGCCAAGATCGGCTATTTTTGCTCCGGTTAAAGATCCCGGACTGATAATCGTGGACGAGGAGCATGATCCATCCTACAAACAGCATGATTCATCACCGTATTATAATGCGCGTGATGTTGCCGTATACAGGGGCAACATGAGCAGTTCGGTTGTCATCCTTGGTTCAGCGACTCCTTCGATGGAATCATTTTACAATGCAAGATCCGGAAAATATACTTTGCTTGAACTTCCGGAGAGAATTTCACGGACACCGCTGCCTGAAATAAAGCTGATAGATCTGCGGCTGGATAAGAAGCTGACTGGCAAAAGACAAATATTCTCTAAAGAATTATCCGAAGAAATAAAGAAAAGGCTGTCATTCGATGAACAGGTTCTGCTGATGCTGAACAGGAGGGGGTATTCGACCTTTATTCAATGCAGGGACTGCGGCTATATCGATGAATGCTCTAACTGTAAGATAATTTTGACATATCATAAACGTACCCGGAAATCCGTATGTCATATGTGTGGATTTTCACATAAAGCTCCGAGAGAATGCCCGGAATGCAAAAGCATCGATATGATATATACCGGACTGGGGACGGAACAGGTCGAGGAGGCTGTTAGAGAAGCGTTTTCCGGATATCTATCAGTCAGGATGGATCAGGACACTACAAGGACAAAAAGCTCACAGAGGAGAATTACCACAGAATTTGAGCTGGGGAAGACAGATATACTGCTCGGTACCCAAATGATAGCGAAGGGATTCGATTTCTCTAATGTCAACCTTGTGGGGATAATATCGGCAGATACCGGACTTTTTCTACCGGAATTCAGGGCGTCTGAAAGAACTTTCCAGCTCATGATTCAGGCAGCGGGAAGAGCCGGCAGGAGAAAGGAAAGGGGACTTGTCCTAATACAGACTTGCCACCCGGATCATTATGCTCTTCAGGCTGTTACAAGGCATGAATATACCGATTTCTATAACGAGGAATCGCTGCTGAGGGAGGAATTCGATTATCCGCCGTTTGGCAGGGTGATACTCTTGAGATTCCTCGGGAATGATGAGGACAGGGTAATTAAGGCGGCATCAGAGACAGGTTCGTTTCTGAGAAGAAGAAAGTACGGGAAGTATTTCCTCGGACCGGCACCATCACCGATAGAAAAGATCAAGAACCTGTACAGGTGGCAGATTCTGCTGAGGAGCGGGAAAAAAGGGGATCCGAATGGCAGTATTATAAGAAAAGCCGTTACCGATACAAGAGAATACTATAACAACCGCCCTTACAAAAGATACGTCAATATGACCATCGACGTTGATCCGATTAACCTCTTGTAATACCTATCATTTAAATCATTTACTCTCTCACAATATAACTGAATAATTTTTCACCTCAGATGTACAGAGCACACAGAGAAAACGCAATAAGACGGAAATTTCTGCCAGTCAACCAGTTGTATAGGCGAATAGCGTTCGACCGTAAAGAATAGAAATTTCTATATAACGGGCGAAGGTACATTACCCCGGCATAAATATTCACGCTTCTGATTGGATAGGTAGGCTTGAGTGTGTCCCGAGGAACTAAGCATAACATGTCACCCTCAAGAAAGCGGTGATTCATATAATTACTGTAAACACCCACAAACCACTGCCGATGGCGGGACAGGCGAGTTTGTGTATTCCATAATAGTATTAGATCATGGAAAAGACTGAAAAACATTTCGTACAGAAATAACTGTATTTTGAGATCTGCAAGGAGCGAAAGTACTTAATCATTATGGATGAGAACAATTATTTCGATTGTATCCACATCTTATTTACCGCAGAATCATATTATCCAAATAAATAAGCCTGTCACGCAAAAGGCAGGAAGGCCATCGGGATTGTCTAAACTCGCTCATCGCTCATCAATTTCAGCAATCCTGAACTTTCCTTTTCTGGATTTTTTCTGACCGGAAGTAATATCTGTAATTGAAATAATAAACTCATATTCTCCCGGCTCCAGATCGGATATGTCGAATCCTGCAGTTTCTTTCGCAGAAGCTTTTTCTGAATCAAAGCTGAAAATCTGGGATACACGTTCAATCTTTGTATCCCGGATCCGGTGATTGACAGTTTTTTCGTAGCTGAATTCTATTTCAAAATGAGCATTACCGTCCTGACCGAGAGAAAGATGATAAGCTTCTAAATAGACCATTAAAGGATCACCCTTTTGAAACTGCCCGGCAGGAATAACAGGGAACGGATATTCAGTATCTCTTAACTCTTCAGGAGTCATTACACCGGTTATAATATCGCTGATCTCCAGCCGTGAATGAACTGTTTTAAGTGGTTGTACCGGTTCGATAACCGCCTTACCGATCTGTGGTTTGCCCTCGATCGATTTGTCTTTTGGCTTTGCTTCAGAAGATAGTATAAAATTATTCTCCCCGGTTTCATGGTCTATTATAAATACTGAAGTGTTATCATTACCCTTTTTTCTGACATCCCTGAATTTGTCAACAAAGTTCCATTCCTGATCATGTATCTGCAGAGTATGGATTAATTCATAATCCTGTTCAATTTCACTGCTTGAGACTATATCGCCCAGATTGACTTCGCTCTGAATTCCCGGGTATGACATTGCCACTATCGCCAGTTTTGGTTTGTTTTTATCGTCTAGTATTCTAAGAAGTGTATAATGCAATTTTACATTTTCAATTAAGTCCGGAGTTTCAGAAATGTATGCAGGTGCATAGAACTCAATCGGGTCGTTCTTTACACTTTGAATGTATCTTGATTTCAGGCTGAGTGCAAAATCCGGTTCGATAGGTACATTATCCCTGATCCACCTTGACTCCAATTCCATATACCTTTGATTAAAAAAGTCATCCAGCAACATTAATTCACTATAATACATGATTTGAAGAAGACTCCCCGGTATAAAATAATATTCTTTTCTGTATATTAGATCCTCTTTTCTGACATATCCTTTATATTCATTTCTCTGAGCAAATGCCCTGTTAGGGATAAGTTCATCTATGCTGTAAATTCTTTTGTAAGGTTCACCTTCACCCTTACCGAAAATAAATATTCCATTCCTGTCTTCACCTATATTTTCATATACCCATACATCATATTCCGGATACCACTGGTCTGCCATTATATTTCTTAGCTGTACTGGAGATCCATTTATGGAGACCAGGCCCTTAAGAAAATTTGCCCATCTTAAATATTCCGAATTCGTACTTCCCATAAATCCCGATTTGCTTCTATCCGGTTCTCCGTATTTTATATATATAGTACCTCGATCATCAGTTTTGTAAACCGAATTTTTTGTTTTCCTGTAATGTTTACGTGCATAAGCTATCCGTTTCCAGTGTTCGATCAACCGTTCATTGTAGGGTGTTGTCGGTGTCGGATCATGTCTGAGCCAGAAACCTCTAATTTTCCCGGCTAATTTTTTGTCATTAGCCTTTATAAGGGCTCTCCATTCATCAGCTTCTTCACCTTTAATCAGAGGAAGGATCCTCTCAGCTTCTTCAACTATCTCTTTAACATAGTTTTTTGTATTCTTTCCGGATAATCCCCAGACGTACAGCTCTGATGCTTTTTCGTAATGTTCTTTCAATCCTTTTTCTGTGATAATATCCATGTATGAGAATCCCAATCCGGGCAGGGATGTTTTACTTCTTTTCAGGACATTATACAATTTTTCGTATGAAACAAGAGCTTCTCTAAAATCTCCCTTCTCCCTGAGATTCTCAGCCTCGCGATACATCAGATCATAATCCACATCCCTGACCAGCTCTTCTTCATCAAAGACTTTTTCATAATCGATCTTTTCGGATTCCGGGGGGAAATAGTCCCAGGGGAGGATCTCAGCGGCTCTTTCCCAACCCCAGTAACCTTCCATCTTGACTGCAAACGGATCATACAAAATTCCGTTATAATTGAAAACCGTGTTACGCCGAAGTAATTTTATATATGAGATCTGTTTCATCAGCAGAGCCCGGTTATCGGTACTTATTGCAGAAAACCTGTCGCCTAATACCTCAAGCCTCCAGGATTTTTCTCCTATCTCCTTTCTGTATTGAATCCGCAGATATTTATCGAAATCAAGAATATATTCTCCGAAATTTCTTCCGGTTTTATACAACGAATCAGGTTCAATCCTTATGTTGTCAAGGTAATCAAAATCATTCTCAAGAAGTTCCTCCATCTGCTGGACATTAAAACCTTCCTGTCTCAGGCTGCCGTCTAATAGGCTTTTCAGAAAATGCCTGAAAGAACCAAGATAAGCCTTCAACCGGGCTTTTTCCCAGCTTTTCAGTTCACTATCATTACTTGGCTCAATTTCTTCAAAAGAATGATGAAATACCATAGTTACTACATCACCCCTGATATTGAAATTCTCAATAAGAACATTCAGATTATAACCTAACGCCCGGTTCTCAACCTTCAGCATCTGGTCAGAACTTGCGCGGAAATACACGTTTGCATCATCGCTTTTGAAACTGAGGATCTCCGGATTCAAAATTCTGCATTTCCTTGAGTTTTGTGACGTTCCGAGGAATTCCCGTGTGAAAATAGCAAGATTGTCTTTCCAGTTTGGTTCTCTTTTACCTATAACAATGATTTCATCGAGATAATTTGTGTCCTCTTCCAGTTTGAAATCGAGTTTAATGTATCTGCTTTTACTGAGGTTCACTTTTCTCTTCTGGGTTTTATAGCCGACATAAGAAACGATAAGGTCATAAACACCGGGCGGGATGTTGCGTATCAGATAAAATCCGTCTTCATCGGAGGATGCGCCGATCTTTGTATTTGCCAGGTATACATTTGCCAGAAGTAAAGGCTCGCCTGATTTTCCGTCAGAAACTTTTCCCGATAGTATCGCTTTTTCAAGCTGTTGGTGTTGATCTTGAGAAAATAATTCTGAATGTAATAATACCAGAGAAGAAAATATGGAGATTGTGAGAAGAAACCTTATCCTCATGATAACCCCTGAAATTTGTGTGTCACCCATGTAAATGTAAATAATGAACATATTTCTTAAAATCAAGAAATATTTATTTTATTTACAGACCAGGTTCCTTGTTTCCCTTTATAGTTATACATTCAGTATAGGGTAAATATTCCGGAAGATGTTTTTGCTTCAAAAGTAAGAGAAAACACTGTGGGATAGACATTCCTGTCTGTCGAAAACTGTGTTTGGGCGAACGGCTTTTGCCCGTAAAGATCACATAATCATATATAACGGGCGAAGGCACTTGGCCCCTACGGAAAACTCAGACACCTGGTTAGAAAAAACTATTCAGAAGAAAAGGCAAAGTCAAATTCCCCCATAACAAAAGCGGAACTAAGGGGGTTGTATACTCAGTATTCTATATACCGGACCTGCCATGAAGGGGTGAAGGTGAAATTCCGGCTTCTGCCTGTATACTGGATGTTACTGAAACCGGCAATTCCCTTGAAAAGGTTCAGTATTCTGCCGGTTATATTCTGCTGGGATTTGAGCGGGGAAGGAAAATCCTCCATGTCGATATCCTCGACCTCTCCTCCGAGCCATTTGCTCATTTCCTCGAAATTTTCAACTGACAGTGGCTCAACAATGCACTTTATATCGAGATAATACGTATGGTTCTTACTGAGCTGTGTCGTATCAGCAATAAATATTCCGGTCTGGACGGAACAAAGGTTTTTTATTTTTTCAAAAGAAGATGAGGCCCGCTGCTCCCGATGGGTAAGGCTCAGCCAGATGTAACGTTTATTGATCTTGTCATACCCAACCTTAAAATACAGATCCGTCCCCCTGATGGCTTTATCAAACCAGTTGTTCCTTAACCGCCAGAGCATTATCTGGTAGGATATACTGATATTCAGTCCGCGATTAAGGCTTTCTTTAACCTTTCCGGTAAAGATCTCTTCTATATTAAATCCGGCATGAAGGTGACTGTCATTTGTAAATACCGAATCTATCCTTATCACTCTTTGCTGAGCAGAAAGGGTACCGCTCAATAATATCATAATAAGTAGAACAGGAAATATTTTGAGAGATTTAAAGATCATTTCCTCCTGGTAAAAGCCAGACCGCACCAGCCCTTTTGTTCGATAGTGTCCATTAATTCGTATCCGGTCTCGAGATAAGCTTTTAATACATCATTCTTTTCAGGCGTTTCTATACCCGAGAGGATCGCGATACCTTCAGAAATTAGAGAAATATGTATCTTTTTGCTGTTTTCGATAAGCATTTTTCTATACAGGTTCGCAGTTATCATTCCATATTTATTATTAGGTACGTCAGCTGCAGAAATAAGTTCGGCCTCAATATTCTCCGAAACTCCATTTAATTCAAAGTTCTTCAGGGCAGATTCGATTGAAAGCGGATCGTTGTCATTTGAATAAACACGCCCTGAACCGAGTTTAGCGGCGGCAATCGCGAGAATTCCGGTGCCTGTGCCGATATCCCAGACTTTCTGCCCAGGTACAATATATTTATCTATAAGTTCCAATGCCATTTCTGTAGATGCATGGTCACCTGTCCCGAAAGCCATTCCGGGTTCGATAATAATGGTTTTTCTGTCAGGGGATTCTGCTGTTTGTTCCCACGGCGGGACTATAAACAACCTTCTGCCGATCACTTTCGGTTTAAAAAACTTCTTCCAATTCTCCGTCCATTCCGCGTCGTCGACTTTCGTTATGGAATAGTCCGGAATACCGGGGATAATATTCAGCTCAACAAGTTCCCTTAGATATTCTCTGAAGAGTACGGATTTATTGTCGTCCCAAACAGAATTTTCAAAATAAGCAAGAACCGAATCGTCCTTCAATTCATTACCACAGGAGTTATTCTCGAAGCACCAGTTCAAGATAGAATCATGCGTTTCCGGCCCTGCCTGTATATTTAATACGAACCAATGTCGAAAAGGTTTAGCCATAAATAATTGCAAGAATAAGTTTCCCGACCCTTCCAAGGCTTTCAGCGCTGCAGTTTTCGGGTGTGTCGTTAATGGTGTGCCAGAATTCATAGTCAAAATCAATAATATTTACTGTGGGGATTCCTGCCTGATTGAGTATCAGATGGTCGTCGTCAATCGTTGGACCTATTTCGGAAACGAAAACCGATAATCCCATTGCCTGAGCCTTCTCCCATATCATCTCAGTGATCTCCGGAGCGTATTCAAGAGAATGTCCCTCAAGCGGAAATCTCTGGTTTTTATCCCCGATAAGGTCCAGTAGAATACCGTACTTCGGCTGATATTGTCCCTTATTTTGAGCGAAATACCTTGAGCCCAGGAAATAATACTCAATATGGCCTTCTTCACCGTAATCCTCACCATCGAATAATACAATGTCGATACCTACAGGGGGAGGATTTTCCTTCATAATCTTTGCGACCTCAAGCAGAACAGCCACTCCTGAAGCCCCGTCATTCGCTCCGAGTATCGGTTTAAGCCTGTTCGCCGGGTCAGGATCTTTGTCTGCCATGGGGCGAGTATCCCAGTGGGCACAGAGAAGTATTCTTTCAGTCTTTTCCAGGGCAAATGAAGCTATAATATTCGAGAGGCTATAAGTTGTATCCTTTTTTTCGTCAGTAAATCCGAATGGCTGGTTAACAGTTCTTTCCGCGAATTTGGAAAGTTCCTGTGAGAGATATTCAAGACAAAGTTCGTGCCCCTCGGATCCGGGATTTCTCGGTCCGAAGTCAGTCTGCGCTGTTAAGTAGGAAAATGCCGACTGCTCATCGAAAACAGGGATATCACTACTGCAGTTAAAACATACTGAGGTAAAAAATAACACAAAAATACTGAAAAACGCTTTACGGAAGATCTTCATACCGGGTAGTCCTTAACGATAGCTGCTAACATTGCCGAACCGAAAGGCAGGCAATCCTCATCAGGAGTAAAACCTTCGTGATGAGCAGGTAAAGCATTTTCAGGATCAAGAGAGCATCCAAGCCTGAAATAGCAGCCTTTTACATATTTAAGATAAGCGGCGAAATCTTCCCCGCCGAATGTACCGGTGAATAACTGAACACCATCATCGCCAAGAAGAGATCTTCCCGCAGACTCTACATGTGCAGTTAGCCCGGAATCATTTATGACCGCATCTACGCCTTTTTCTATCGTAAGCTGATATTCTGCATTAAATGATGATACAACTCCCTTTATTACCTGTTCCAGTTTCTGTGGGAGTATTTTCTCTGTCTCGGTATCCAGTGCCCTGATAGTTCCTTTCAGTATTGCTTCTCCGGGTATTACATTGAATGTATTACCGGAGGTGAATTGGGTAATGCTGATCAGGCCCGGTTTCAGCGGATCTGTCATTCGAGACGTGATATTTTGAACGGCATTTACAATATTAGCTCCTATAACTATCGGATCTATCGATTTTGATGGCTTGGCCCCATGCCCGCCCTTACCAATTATCCTGAGGACAAATGAAGATGCAGACGCCATCAATACGCCGGACTTGAGTGCGATACTGCCGGTCTTTATGAATGGATCGACATGAAGCCCGAAAATAGATTCCACTTCCGGATCTTTCAACACGCCTTCATCTATAAGTTTATAAGCTCCTCCGCCAACAACTTCTTCAGCAGGTTGGAATATTGCTTTGACATTAACAGGAAGTTCTCTGTTGATCCCATTCAGGATGATCAAAGCACCAAGCAGGCAGGTAACGTGCATGTCATGCCCGCAGCCGTGAAACCATCCTTCATGTTCTGAACTGAATTCCAGGCCGGTTCTTTCATCGATAGGGAGTGCATCCATATCTGCCCTGAGGGCTATTGTCTTTTTTGCAGAATCATATCCAAGATCAGCAACAATACCGGTTTCAGCAAAACCGCCTTTATAAGAAATCATGAGATCATCAAGAATTTCAGAAATATATTTTGAAGTTTTTGTTTCCCTGTAGCCAGGTTCAGGTATTCTGTGGAGATCTCTGCGGATGGATATCATTCTGTCCTTCAGAGATACTGCTTTTTTTAGTATTTCATTTATGGCTTGATCACTCATAATGCTGCCC
Source organism: bacterium (assembly GCA_028278455.1). Taxonomy (GTDB): domain Bacteria; phylum SM23-31; class SM23-31; order SM23-31; family SM23-31; genus JANQEH01. The sequence goes on along the minus strand of JANQEH010000311.1, from coordinate 7,969 downwards.
GGAATCCAAAAAAGCTATGTTGTTCTAACCGGCCTCTCCGTTTTATTTGTAATATGATATGTCAATGTCTCAAGCTCAATGGTAGTATCCTCGTTTCGTACTATCAGATTCCGGGGAACCGATACTGTTCGGGAAGCGAAGTAAAGTACTCCTTTTATCCCTATCTTGCTCAACCGGTCAACAATCGACTGCACATCTTCAGGAGGTATGGCAAGAACAGCCAGTGATTCGCGGTCGGGATCCACTTTCTTCTCGAGATCATCAATATGTTCGACTTTGATCTCTCCAATCATTGTCCCGGTTTTTGAAGGATCTTTTTCGAATATTTTGGTGATAAAGAAATTCTTTTTCTCGAATTCGTCGTAATTCATCAATGCTTTACCAAGATGTCCCGAACCGACAAGAATTATCTCCCACTTTTTGTCGAGACCAAGGATCTTTCCGATCTTAGTTTTCAGCATCGAGACGTTATAACCGAGGCCGCGCCTGCCGAATGATCCGAAATAAGACAAGTCCTTTCTTATCTGTGCAGAAGTAATATTTTCTATCTCAGCAAGTTTCCTGGAAGATATAGTTTCAGTTCCGGTACTTTCCAGGATGCTCAGGGTCCGGTGATATGTGGACAGTCTTCGAATGGTTGAATCGGAGATCTTGGAATCTATTTCGTTCTTTACGGTTTTCACAGGTCGAAGATAACCTCCCCTTGCCATTCATTTTGGAGTTTTTCGACTTTTAATCTATGATACGTTACGTTCTTGATCTCTGTATTGAATTGGTGCCTTTTTTTATCAAAAAGTTCACCGCGGCATTCTGCGGAAAGGTTTTTTATACCCTTCTTGTCGGTAAAAATTCTAATATCGAAATTTCTCAGAACCAGTTTTTCCGTTTCGAACATATACAGGAGTTCTCTCAACCATTCAAGTAATAGGTCATCGTATTCAAGCTCTTTCAGCGAAACTGCAATTCTCTTGTCAGGCAGTTGGGGACCGGTTTCAAGTATTATAGAGAACATTCCTTCAGCTGCTGCCTCAAATAGTTCCTCGATAGTATCCCCTGTAATCCGGAGACCTGTATCCGCAGAGTGATCGATTGTCTCAATCTTCTTTACCATTTTCCTCTGGCGCCGGTTTTTCATCCTTTTCGTGATCGTTATCTTCTGCCCCTTCATCGTCGACACTTTCAGTTTTCGCAACACGTGTAACATCTGCAATGGAATCTTCGTCATCCAGTCTGATCATTCTTACACCCTGTGTGTTCCTCCCGATAATATTTACACCTTTCAGCTTGAGCCTGATAACTACTCCTTTTGTTGTGATTATCATCAGATCATCATCGTCAACAACTTCCTGGATAGTCACCATCTTACCATTTCTCTCAGTGGTTTTGATAGTAATAATACCGATCCCGCCGCGTCTTGTTATCCTGTAATCTCTGGTAAATGTTCTCTTTCCGAATCCATTCTCTGTTACGACAAGCAGTGTTGCGTCGCGTTTAAGAACAACCATTCCGACTACAAAATCATCCTTTCTCAGCTTGATCCCGATCACACCGGTTGCAGTCCTTCCCATGGGTCGTACATCCTTCTCGTTAAATCGGATAGCCTGTCCCTGATTTGTTCCGAGAACAATATCCTGTGAACCGTCTGTGAGAGTCGCTGCGATCAGGTCGTCATCGTCGCGGATAGTAATTGCGTTTATACCGCCCTTTCGCGGATGGCTGTAAGCAGTAAGCGGGGTTTTCTTGGTTATACCCTGCTTGGTTGCCATAATAATATACTGGTCTTCAGGAAATTCCTTTACGTTAACGAACGCACATATTTTTTCATCTGAAGGTTTCTGTAAGAGGTTGACAATAGCCCTGCCTTTTGCAGCTTTTCCTGCAATAGGAATTTCGTGAACCCTGAGCCAGTAGCATCTTCCTTTATCGGTAAAGAACAGGATATAATGATGCGTCGAAGCGATGAAAAGATGCTCAACAAAATCCTCTTCTTTTGTAGCAGCACCGGTCGCTCCTCTGCCGCCCCTGTTCTGGCGTCTATAGCCCGTAATGGGAAACCTTTTTATGAATCCCTGATGAGAAATAGTGATCACCATGTCTTCTTCGGCAATCATATCCTCGAGGGTGAATTCAGAGTAATCTTTGACTATCTCAGTTCTTCTCTCATCAGAGTATTGGTCTCTAATTGCTGTCAGCTCTTCCTTTATCAGTTCCATCCTTAGAGCTTTGCTTGCGAGTATTGATCTCAGTTTTTCAATCAGCTGGATCAATTCCCTGTATTCTTCTTCTATCTTATCCCTCTCAAGTCCGGTAAGCCTCTGCAGCCTCATATCGAGAATTGCTTTTGCCTGGATCTCGGAGAGTTTAAACCGTTTGATCAGATTGGTTTTAGCTTCATCGGGATTCTTGGATTTCTTGATAAGCGCAACGATCTCATCTATATTGTCAATTGCGATTTTCAATCCTTCGAGAATGTGTGCCCGCTTTTCCGCCTGGTCCAGCTCGAATTGGGTTCTCCGGGTGATCACTTCATGGCGATGGTCGATAAAATGCTGGAGGATCGACTTCAGATTCAGCACCCTGGGTATACCGTTTACCAGTGCCAGCAGGATAACTCCGAACGTTGCCTGCATCTGTGAGTGTTTATACAGCTGATTTAAAATCACCTCCGGATAAGCATCTTTCTTGAGTTCCAGCACGATCCTCATTCCATCCCTGTCAGATTCATCTCTGATATCGGTTATTCCTTCAACCTTTTTATCCTTTACGAGTTCTGCAATTTTTTCGATCAATACTGACTTGTTCACCTGATAAGGAATTTCACCGATTATGATGCTTTCTCTTCCGTTCTTGTGCTTTTCTACGTTAGCCTTGGCCCGCATCAGTATCCTGCCTCTCCCGGTCTCATAGGCCTGTCGGACACCCTCAGTGCCGAAAATTATACCTCCTGTCGGGAAATCCGGCGCCTTTATATACTGCATAAGGTCTGCTATTGAAATAACAGGATTATCTATCATTGCTAAAAGAGCATCAACGACTTCTCCGACATTATGAGGCGGAATATTTGTTGCCATTCCGACCGCTATACCTGATGAACCGTTAACCAGCAGGTTTGGGAATGCAGACGGAAGTACTGAAGGTTCCTGAAGAGAATCATCGAAATTGGGATTGAATTCAACAGTATCTTTATCAAGATCTTTCAACAATTCTTCAGCAATCTTCGTCATCCTTAGCTCAGTATACCTCATCGCCGCAGCGGGATCACCGTCGATCGATCCGAAATTGCCCTGTCCGTCGACAAGAGGGGCTCGCATCGAGAAATCCTGCGCCATCCTTACTGCAGTATCATAGATAGCTGCATCGCCGTGAGGGTGATACTTTCCCATGACCTCTCCGACAAGCCTTGCGCTTTTCTTGTAAGGGCGGGTATGTCCGAGACTCAGCTCGCTCATTGCATATAATATCCTGCGGTGAACGGGTTTCAGGCCGTCTCTTACATCAGGGAGCGCTCTCGAGACAATTACAGACATAGAATAGTCGATATAAGAATCACGCATTTCATCTTCGAGATAACGCTTAACAATGTTTTGACCCTGTTGTGAACTCATACTGGAATGTACTCCTGTTTTTCTATATTTTTCTTACAATATCCATTGAAAATTTTGATCAAAAATATATTACGACATCTCTTTTGAAGTAACTTTAGAAGAATCGCCGTAATTCATTCTAAAATAAACAGTTAAAGTTAGTTTTTTTTATTGAAAAAAGCAAGTTATTTATGCTGCCGGAGGATTTTCAGGAAGGGGATTTCTTAAGAATAAATCAAGGATTATATGATATTAAAAACAATTCAGGAAATCTCTATTCTCCCGATATCTGTACCATCACTCTTCTTCTTCTCGGCCCGTCGAATTCGCAGAAAAACAGTGACTGCCATGTACCCATCACGGGACTGCCGTTCTCGATGATCACAGTTTCAGAGGCTCCTACAAGTGAGGATTTTATATGCGCTGCTGAATTTCCCTCCGAATGCATATATCCATCTTCAAATGGTACAATCTTGTTCAACTCCATTTGGATATCCCGGCCTACATCGGGATCGGCATTCTCATTAATGGTAACTCCTGCAGTTGTATGAGGAACATATACTATGCATAAACCTCTTTTTATTCCGGAAGAGGAGATAATAGAAAATATTTCATTATCAATATTAATGAATTGTACTCTTTCCCTGGTTGAAACCGTGAATTCTTTAAACATTATTTCATCCTGTTTTGATTGGTACTATTGTATAAAAGTTATCAGGTTAAAGGTTATAGAAATTGCCTTGATATTAAGATTACCTGACTTGCCCCAATCTTGCGGGGTTGCGCCCGAAATGACAATTTGGACAAATATCACCGGTGTTATTAAGACCGGAGTCCTTAGGTTTAAGGTCGGAGCGGTGAAATCTCATACGGCAGTTTCAAAATAAGACCTGGTGATTAAAATAATTTATCCAGTCGAGATCATTTGAGCTCAAGCTGCTCAATCTTGAAAAGAAATTCTTTCTCGAAATCTTCCTCACGGTCAACCGTGCATCCTGCTGAGAACGGATTGCCGCCGCCGACACCCATATCGGATAAAATCCTTCCCAGGTCGACATTGAGCTCACCCCTCCTGATCGAATATTTTGTTTTATTGTCTTTTGTTGGGATTTTAAACATTACTATGGAGTCGATGTTACGGTCCTTTACTTGATTAGCAAACTCCCTTACAAAATTCTCCGAACGGAAATGTGGGGTATAAATCATCACCGCGCCACGGGATACTTTTTCTTCCTCCAGAAACTTCAGCTCATCATCAATTATTTTAAGATACTTAGTAGAACAGTCCTTAAGGTATTTAATAGTCTCATTTGCCGATCCGTTCAGCATGTCTTTCAGAGTGAAATTCTCATTTTTCAGCAGGTAGTCAATCAGCTGATCGACACCTTTTATCCCGTAAAGGATACTCGGTGCTCTGAACATAGATGCCAGGATCGAAAACTCGGAATCGTGAATATTGTACTTGTTGAGAGTCAGATTCTTGATCTTTTCGAGAATATCTGCAAAAATATCAGGGTAGGCATTTACTACTTCAAGCACTGTCTCAAAAGCCTCATCGAGCGTATAATCGAGCACAATGGAAATACTTGCGAGATCCCTCATAAAAGGTGTCGGATCCTCTATGGTTTTATAAATTATCTCCGAAGCGCTGATATTCTGCAATCCCGATTCATGGGGATTAATAAGGATTATTTTATCCACCATATGGAAATCGCTGAAATATGCTTTAAGGCAGTTAAATATTATTATGTTATTCTTGCCTCCGGCTATCAGTTTCTCGAAATCTTTATCCTTCAATGCCCGGGGAAGACATTTGAACTGAGGTTTCTTCTGCCGGGAAAGAAGATATATCGCTGCACTGAGCATAGCATCGGGATTCTCATCTAAAAATATATAATCAAATTTTCTGTTTATGAATTCTGATATGTTCTTGTAATAGTTTTCCTGGTCATAACCCAGGATAACTTTGACTTTTTGATTATGGATGAAATTTTCATCCGGAATAATATGATGGTCCAATAATGTAACCTGAAAAGACATAGTGAAATCAATCCGTATTTTTGTTTTTGCCGGAGATCATTTTATTCATCGTTGAGGCAAATACCTGGGGTTTGTCTTTTGCCAGTGAACTGATCATCTCGATGATCTTTTCCCGTTTTTTGGACTCCTCCTCAAGCCTTTTCTCGATCTGCATTGATTCATGTTCCAGCACCTGGGAATAATACTGGCTCCTTCTTCTTGCTTTAGACATTCCGCTGGAAACAATCAGGTACCTCAGGGCTATCAACCCAAGGCAGATCAGAGCCAGAATGAATATTTTTTGAAATGTGATCTCCATTTTTTTATTCAAATACGATCCACTTAAATTTTAGGTTAATTAGATTCCAAAGTCAAGAAAAAAACCTCATATTATAAATATTTCACTGAAATCATTATGATCGGTAAATTTTCGAGGATACTCCAATTTATTCTATGATTTCATACTTTACATCCCCCTTGATCCACCTTCGAAGGGGAGTTCTTGCGGGGCGCTCAGGGTGGAATTGTTGTGTATCCTTTAAATGAATAGGTAAAGTATCTTTAAAACACTTTAGTGAGATGATGGATACTCCCCCTTTTTAAAGGGGGATAAAAGGGGGATTTCAATCGTCGTGTACATGACATCAATTAGTCCTTTGTATTAGTGAATTATTTTATTAAATTTTTACCGCAAAGAAAACAAGGTCAATATACGGTATTTTAAATGGATCACACACTATTGGAAACCTTCGGGAATCCGGCGGAACAGGATTATTTAATCAACATCGAACTCCCCGAATTCACTGCGCTCTGCCCTATAACGGGTAATCCTGATTTTGCTACTATCAATGTTTCGTATATCCCGGATAAATTCTGCATAGAATTGAAGTCAATAAAGCTGTTCATAAATTCCTACAGGAATGATGGGGTATTTCATGAAGCGGTAACAAATGAGATATTCAGGATCCTGTCTGAAAAACTGGAACCGAAATTCTTGAGGGTGATAGGGGATTTTTCCAGAAGGGGTAACGTAAAGACGGTTGTTACCGTCAAAAAGGAGTACAAACCTTTCACTAATGTAGACATCCCCGAATACATCCCAAATGAAATATAAAATGGGGACATAATTCCTGTTTAGTTTCCTATAATAAAATTCTTCCAGTTATATATATGTAATTAAATTTTATGTCTCCATTTTGGAACTTGGTTATTCGTAATCGGTTCTTGGAGAAGATACAAACAATCCCCTTAATCCCCCCGCCAACGGCGGGAGGGATTAAGGAAGCAGCTCAATTTAATCCGGAGGAATAAATGAAAACTTTCTTACTTGTGCTGATGGCAATTATGCTTCTAACATGCTCCAATGAACCTGAAACATATACAGTTGAGATAATCGACGGTGTACGGCATGTCCATAACATCGGTTCGAAATGGGGAGACGACCAAAAGATGGAGCTCGAATTCGTCCGCAAGATCGGTGAAATCGAAGGGAATGATGAGAACTGCCAGTTTTATAATCCCACGGATATTACTTTAGATAAGGATGGAAATTATTATATACTTGATTCAGGTAACCACAGGGTGGTTATGTATGATAAAGATCTGAAATTTATCAGATCATTCGGAAACAAGGGTCAGGGACCGGGTGAATTTTCATCACCGGTAAACATCCATGTCAATAGTGAGGGAGAGATTTTTGTTAACGATTCGAGAAACAGATGCATAACTGTTTTCGATAATCTGGGAGAATTTAAAAAAACAATAAAAGGAGATTACAGGCCGTTAAATATAAAGGTGTTGAAATCAGGAGGATTTGTTATATATGATATATCTCGAGGAAGAGTAGATGATATTGGCAGAGGACTTGTCACCATTTATAGTAAGGAAGGTGAACAGATTAGAGGTATTGGAAAGAGAAAAACCTATGAATCTCCAATTATGAATGTACAGGGAAATGTTGTTACTACCGAGGTTGATGCTGAAGATAATATATACGTTACATATATAGTTAGAAACAGAATAGATAAATATTCGGTTGACGGGAAATTTCTCATGCAGATATCGAGAGAATTGCCTTATGAAGAGGAAGTTTTGTCGCCGGAGGTGAGAATGGTTAACAACTTCTCATATGGAATTCAGGTAGATGGAAAGGAGCGTATCTGGGTTGGTACTCATAAAGATGAGAAATTAAATCTGTGGCTGGAAGTTTATAACAAAGAAGGAATTTTACTTTCACGTATAGATCATGAATATTATAAATACGGCAGTATTTTCAGGATTTTTGGAGACAGGCTATTCATTATAGAATCCGATGATGAAATGGCTGTGTTTGAATACAGGATAGTTGTAAAATAAACAACCCCCTT
>JANQEH010000295.1 GCA_028278455.1 bacterium | reverse complement strand
GTGCATCTCGATATTGCAGGAACAGCCTGGGATGTTAAAGAGAAGCCGTATTTTCCTGCAGGTTCAACCGGCGTCGGTGTAAGGCTGTTCTCGCAGCTGCTGTTGGATTGGACATAAAGAATATTATTCTTTTGTATTTTGCAAAAACTTTATTATATTATTGCCTTTTTGCTCAGGACCATCCGGATAATACTTCTCCGGAGTTGATGCGGGAAGCCGGGCAGCACCCACAAACAAGTTTGTAGGTGCCATGAATAGCATATAAAGTTTTATCATTTTAGATACAGGTTTTGCTGCCTGTTAGTTAAAAGTTTCTTTAATAATAAACAGCAATATTTAATAGACAATGCAGGAAAGGAATATAGATGAATTACGATCCTGAAGTAGTAAAACCAATGCGTGAAGAAATGACGCAGAATGGATTTCGCGAACTTTTGACACCGGAAGATGTCACAAGTGAGCTGGAAAATAGTGAAGGGACAGCTATAGTCTTTGTTAACTCAGTTTGTGGATGCTCAGCAAGACAGGCACGTCCCGGAGTACTTGGGGCTGTCAGGAGCGAAAACAAGCCGGCTAAGCTTCTTACTGTATTTGCGGGCCAGGATAAAGATGCAACAGCCGAGGCAAGGAAATATTTTACCGGCTATACGCCTTCTTCGCCGCAGATCGCATTGCTGAAAGATGGAAAGATCGTTTATATGATGGAAAGACATGATATAGAAGCAAGAGATGCGGAGATGATCTCTGAACAGTTGATGGAAGAATTTGAAAAATACTGCAATTAATAATACAGTATAATATAAATTCAGTTACCGATATGAAAAAAGCGGATCTACATCTGCATACTAATATGTCTGATGGATTGTTATCCCCGCAGGAACTTATTTTAAAAATTAAAGATGCGGGGATAACTATTTTTTCCATAACAGATCATGACACTGTAGCTGCGCTGGATGAGATGAAACGCCGCGCAGGTTTTTTTGGATTAACGGCTGTTCCCGGTGTTGAACTGAGTGCAGAGTATGATAATAACGATATGCATTTCACCGGGTATTTCATCAATTATCACAGCAAAAGGTTTCTTGATTACCTGTATCTTTTCCGCAGAAGAAGATTCCAGAGAGCGCAGGAGATATTGATCAAGCTCAAGAAGCTCGGGATTGCTATATCCATGGACAGGGTAACTGAATTTGCTGGAAACGGCCCTATCGGCAGGCCTCATATAGCAGAAGCAATGATGGAGGCAGGTGCTGTAGAAACTAGGGATGAGGCTTTCGAAAATTTTTTAAAGAAGGACGGGCCCGTTTATGTAGAAAAATACAGGATAACCGCTAAGGAAGTCATTGAACTCATACACTCGATAGGTGGAGCGGCTTTTCTCGCTCATCCCGGGATCAATAGCCTTGAAAAGACGATTCCCGAGCTCAAAGAGCTGGGATTAGATGGAATAGAGATCGTCCATCCGAAACATACTGAAAAGGAAGTGAATAACCTTGAAAAAACTGCAAAGAATATGTCACTCCTTACAGCCGGGGGTTCTGATTTTCACGGTGGTGATGAAGACCTGGATAATCTGGGTAAATATTATGTAACGGAAGAATCTGTCGAGAAGATCCGGGAATACTGTGATGAGCATAGGAGCGAATGGATCACAGAAGAATCTGATGAAGATACTCTTCCAGATCAAAATGAATAACATTTTAGTATGCAAAGGAATATTATCAACAGAATTGTAGAACTTACCGGTGTAGAATATCCGATATTTCAGGGTCCGATGACCTGGGTATCGGATTCTGGTTTGACTGCAGCGGCAAGCAATGCCGGCTGCCTGGGAGTTTTATCAACGGGGAACATGCCTCCCGAAGTCTTCAGAGAGGAAATCCACAAGACTCGTGACCTTACCGATAAACCATTCGGCGTTAACCTTGTTCTCTTATCCCCGGGTTTTGAAGAAAGGCTTGATATAGTTTTTCAGGAAAAACCGGAAATTGTTTCATTCGGGGCAGGTAATCCGAGCAAGTACATAGCACCATTAAAGGATATGGGAATGATAGTGATCCCGGTTGTTCCTTCAGTTGCACTCGCAGTTCGTGCACAGAGAGCAGGAGCTGATGCTCTGATAGCTGAAGGCCAGGAAGCTGGAGGTCATATTGGAAGCACATCGACCCTTCCGATGATACCTCAGATTGTCGACTCGATCGATATACCTGTCGTTGCCGCCGGAGGAATTGCAGACGGAAGGGGAATTGCGGCTTGTTTTGCACTTGGCGCAGAAGGAGTCCAGCTTGGAACACGATTTATAGTTGCGGAAGAATGCCATGCACATGACAACTACAAGGAAGCTGTAATCGGCGCCAATGACAGGGCAACAGCTGTAACGGGTACTTCGATCAATGCACCGGTCAGGGCGCTGAGAAATAAACTTACAAGGAGATTTTATGAATTAGAGTTTCAAGGTGCATCGCTTGAAGAGATCGAAACTCTTGCAATAGGAAAGCTGCGCGAAGCTGTGATGACAGGGGATACTGATACCGGCTCTGTGATGATGGGGCAGTGCGCAGGACTTATAAAGAAAAAGCAGACAGTAAACGAGATAGTAGAAGAACTGATTTCTGAAGCTGATGATGCTTTCAAGAGAATGGGTGCACTTTCATTCAACGACGGATTAATGATCAATTCACAAAAAAATCTGAAAAAATACGCTTGAGACATATTGTTTGAACTTTGTTTGAAAATATGCAGTATAATTATGGTATTTTTTTAGAAATAATATTATATTCAAGGATAATAAATTTTGATCATTAAGCCCGGTATCTTAATTATATGACACTTCTTGAAAAAGTAAACCAGCCGGTAGATATAAAACAGTTCTCAGGAGAAGAGCTTGAACAGCTCTGTCAGGATATAAGGGATGCTATTATAGAAATAATACCGGCTGTCGGCGGTCATTTCGCCTCTAGCCTCGGTGTAGTAGAATTAACCGTTGCTCTCCATTACATTTACAATACACCTCATGACAAATTCCTTTTTGACGTAGGCCACCAGGGATATGTACATAAAATACTGACTGGCAGGAAAGACGATCTGAAAAGTATCAGGCAATTCGGCGGAATAAGCGGTTTCCTTAAACGTGAAGAAAGTCCCCACGATCCATTTGGTGCCGGACATGCCAGTACTTCTATTTCCGCAGCACTGGGCATCGCAAAAGCACGGGATATCCTCGGCAATGACAACAAAGTAATAGCAGTAATCGGCGATGGCGGTATGACGGGGGGGCTTGCCTACGAGGGATTGAACAATGCCGGTGAATGCAAAACTGATATAACGGTTATTCTAAACGACAACCACATGTCGATCTCGAAAAATGTCGGAGCGATATCTAGATACCTTGTAAACGTCGTAACAAATCCATTCTACCAGAAATTGCGCGCCAGCATCTGGGATCTTACGGGGAAAATGCCCAAAACCGAGATGATACGTACCCTTGCCCAAAGAATGGAAGACAGTTTTAAAAGCCTGATCATACCGGGAATGCTGTTCGAGGATCTCGGTTTTAAGTATTACGGACCGATAGACGGGCATAATATTAATGAAATTATTAATGTTCTCTCTAAAATTAAAGATCTGCCGGGACCCAAGTTAGTGCACTGCCTTACACAGAAAGGGAAAGGCTGTGACTACGCGGAGCACGATCCGATCAAATATCACGGAGTTAAACCATCCAGGAAAACTCCAAGCGGTACTTCAAAAAAAACGTATACTTACACCCAGATATTCGGGAAAACGATCTCAGAAATAGCTGAAAAAAATCCCAAGATAGCGGTGGTTACTCCGGCGATGTGCGAGGGATCGGGACTGAATGAATACAGCGAGAGATTTCCTGACAGGTTCTTTGACGTTGGGATTGCAGAGGGGCATGCTGTTACTTTCGGAGCAGGACTTGCAACTGAAGGGATCAAACCTGTAGTTGCAATTTATTCAACCTTTCTTCAGCGTGCATTCGACATGGTTCTCCATGATGTCTGTCTTCAGAACTTGCCGGTTATGTTTGCGATTGACAGGGCTGGGCTTGTAGGTGAGGACGGACCTACGCATCACGGATGCATGGATATCTCATATCTGAACTGTATTCCAGGTATTGTGATCTGCGCCCCGAAAAACGGAACAGAGCTGAGAAACATGTTGTATACAGGTATATATTATAACGCCGGACCGTTTGCAGTAAGATATGAGCGGGACTATGCGCCTGAAACGGCTTGGGATGCCGAGCTTCAAGAGATCAGGATAGGTTCCTGGGAGAGTCTTTCGGAAGGCGGAAATATACTAATCCTTGCTGTAGGATCCATGGTTTATTCCTCACTCGAAGCTTCAGAAATTATGAAAAAGAACGGATTGAAGGCTGATGTAGTGAATGCAAGGTTTATTAAGCCTCTCGATGAGCAGTTCCTCAATGAAAATGTCAAGAATTATGAACATATTATTACAGTTGAAGAAAATACAATCGAAGGCGGATTCGGCTCAAAGATTGGCAGGTTTTTCGTCGAGAACAACCTGAAAACCTCTAATTTAAAACATATCGGAATCCCGGATAAGTTTGTTACCCATGGTGCCCGAAAGAAGCTGCTCGAGGTGGTAGGACTTACTCCTGAGCTGCTTGCAACGCAAATCGAAGAGTTCGTTAACAAAGGATCTTCAAGGCTTATCAGACAATTCTTTTAACTGATCAATATTGAAATCAGGCTCCTCTAAGGAGTTATTCCAACCTGTTTTTGTTTATAACATTATGAAACCTATTGTAGATAAGTTTAACAGGCAGATAAAAGACCTTCGTATCTCTATCACGGACAAGTGCAATTTCCGCTGTCCATACTGCATGCCGGCAGATGTATATAAAAAAGACTATCGGTTCCTAACACATTCGCAGCTTCTAAGATATGAAGAGATCGAAAGGATCGCGAGGATTTTCACAGGCCTTGGGGTGAGGAAGATAAGAATAACCGGCGGTGAACCTCTCTTGCGGGTAGGGATAGAAAATCTAGTCGGTTTATTATCAGAGATAGAAGATCTTGAAGACCTCACACTGACAACAAACGGTTATTTATTGAAGAAGAAAGCAAAATCTCTCAGAGATGCAGGATTAAAACGATTGACGGTTAGTCTGGATTCACTTGATGATGAGGTTTTTAAGAAACTAAACGGAACAGAGTTTTCTGTTAATAAGGTTCTCGATGGTATATATGAGGCGGAGATTTGCGGTTTTAAACCTATTAAGATAAATGTTGTTGTCCAGAGAGGTATCAATGATGAATCCATTCAGGAGATGATAGGTTTTTTCAAGGAGAGAGGTCATATTATCAGGTTCATCGAATACATGGACGTTGGGAATATCAATAACTGGAAACCTGAAGACGTGTTCTCTGCGGAGGAGATCAGGCAAAGGATCGAAGATAGATTTCCAATTGAACCTGCTGATCCCGGAGGTGAAGGAGGAGTGGCCGAGAGATATCTGCTGAAGGATGGCACCGGAGAGATCGGGATCATTGCCTCGATCACGAGACCTTTCTGCATCGGTTGTACAAGGATGAGATTGTCTCTGGACGGAAGACTCTACACCTGCCTTTTTGCGCAGAAAGGAACTGACCTGAAAGGACCGTTGCGCGCAAGCGCATCGGATGAAGAGATCATGGACATCATTAGGAATATCTGGAAAGTGAGGGAAGACCACTACTCGGAATTAAGGGCCGAGATTCTGAAGAAGGGTTTCAGCAAAAACAAGATCGAGATGTTCCGAATTGGCGGATGACCTGAATCGGATATTAAATCAAATTAAATAGTCTCCTTATTTATGGAGGCGAATAGCCTGTCCCGCCACAGGCGGGGGGCGTTCGCCCGTTAATTGATTATCTCGCAAAGACGCAGAGAGAAGTAGTCACACCACAGAGGAATAGAGGACACAGAGAAAATAAATAGTATTAAATGATTTTTGAATTCATCTTAGTTATTAATTATTCTATGTGATGAGATTTCCCGACTGCACTCGAAATGACAATACCCCATGACGTGTATGAAAAGACTTAGGTTCAAAGTAAAACTTATTTGGATTGATTACAGTAACTACGTAATTTATCTTTTCTGGTTTATCATCCCGGATTCCGAGTCTGGACCTATTATTGTCTGTGTCCTCTTGTCCTCTGCGGTGAATTTAAATCGATCTGTCATCTTCGTCCCGCAATATGCTGGATGTTCCCAGTCTTTCTTTTGCTTTTCTGCAGCTTTGCGAGATTCCCTGAATCTCAATAACCGATTATATTGATCCTTTTGGAAGCAGATGCCGAGTTTTTCTTATTCTTCTTATCGGTGACAATCACCTCAAGTAGATAATTCCCCTTCTTAAGGCTTGAGATATCGAATTCGATCAACTCACTGGATTCGTTTCCCTCAACCTTTCTTGTCCGTTTCATTCCGGTTGTGTAGTTCTCAGTATTCCTTATCAGTCTCTTAAATTTTTCGAACATGGATAACTCTATCCGTGTAACCGAAATATCAATGTCATATTCCGAATATATCCCCGATTCCATGATGTTGTATATCTCGAAATAACAAGTCATCGGCATGAAGTTAAGAACCTTGCTGTAAGGGTAGGGAGTAACTTCAAATTCTCCAACAGCGGATATCGGAAGAAGCTCTTTCTGTTCTTCATTCTGAGGCTGCATGTATAACTGGATGTCACTCACCTGGAGTGAATCCCCGGAGAAATTCCTGACATTCAGAGGTACTTTTTTGAAGCCCATCTTCAGGCTGACCGGATCTTTTATCTGCATAGTAAGGTCGCCGTTCATTGCCTGAGCAGGGAACGTAACTGTGCTTACAGCATGGGATAGTCCTGCATCTATTGCCTTTTTATAATTGAACGTAGTGCTGAGGGGCACTCGAAAAAGCTGATCGAATTTCTCATTCCGTCCCAGAAATTCAAATTCAACAGTCAAATCCTCTGGGATTTGAACATTCCTCCGTTTACTCAGCAGGTCGTCAATGGGAGCCAGAAGCTGCAGTTCTACTCTTGTTCTTCCGTCCGGATTTTTGAATTGGGTTAGGTTGTAGTCCATTACGAGCTCACTTAGTTTCGTGAACCGTGTCGATACATCGGGGATTGCTCTTGAAAGATTCACCATATCCATAACTTCTGTTTGAATCATCAACTCGTATATTGGATTATCCATTGGTGCCTTATCTGGCGGGGCATATCTATTAAATCTTCGGGCGTTTTTTGAAGCACGGTCCAGCTTTTCTATAGCAGTTTCATCAGTATCTATTTCTATCTTAAAATTTATTTCATCAGGTAGCATTGTATAATGAGATCCCAAAATATCCCTGTTTCTTATCAAAGAGGACCAATAATTTAACTTTTTTGAAATCCTATAATTTTGAATAAGTTTTTCAAGCTTTGGAACTTGTTTCCATTCTTTTCCAATTTTACCAAAATGCACTATAAAATTATTAGTATCATTGAAATATGACCATGATTCATTAGGATATACCTTGAAGGTCATATAAGACCCTCGGACATAAAATGCATTACCACGACCTAACTGATGATGCCCGGATTTTTCATCATATTTCGAATCAGGTTCGCCGAACTTGATGTAATACTCCCCGCGGATATCGAAATATGGAGGTTCATCCTTAGAATATTCTTTTCGTGCGTGTTCGTATCTTCCGAGGAATTCAAGCAGCCAGTAGTTAGCGGGCAGAAGGGGATTCTCGTTATTGCGTTTTATATAGTCACGTATATATAATTTTCGGTCATCCTGCGTTGTTATTTTCGAATACTCTTCTTTTTCGTTACCGCTCAGAACCAACAAGAATGGGTACTGGAATTCATAAATAAACCTATCAGAATCAGCGAGCAGCATCTGGGTAAGATAAAGTGTTTCAGGCCTGTTGGATTCCCACCATTCAGTGACCTGTGCCTGTAGTTGACCAGAAAGGAAAAAAATTAATAATAACGAGATGATACATAGTCGAAATATTTTCATTGTGTGTCCCCGGTTGTTGGCAAAACAATAATCCTAAATATAAAAATGACATACGAAAGAAACGCTGATAATCTTCAAAAAAATTTAAATCATGCACAGGGACAAAGGTTATTGTCGGCCTTCATTCTTTTTGATCTGTCTTATTCTGTGATCCCTGTGTCTCTGCTGTAATAAGTTCTTCACATTTTCTTTACGAATAGAAAACAATCCTGAGTAACCAACAGAACCAAATTAGGGGTACTCAGGAATGTCTGTCGTTCTGCAGGTAATCAATATAATCCAATAAAAAACCCCTCGGAGGAGAGGGGTTCGGTAAATCTATCATGGTATAGGATAAGGCTTATCTAAGAAACAAACAGGATTGAACCTAATTTGCTTTCGGTTGAAGTCTGTAAAGAACTTCTCCCATATAACCGCCTTCATCGACCATTGCGATATACATCGGGGTTTTATGGACTTTTGTCATCAGGCGCCCTTCACTGAGTGTACTTAAAAGGGTTGCTGCATCCCATTGAGTCTTGCCGTCACTCAGGATAACCTGCTCATTATTATCAACCATAGTCTGTAGAACTTCTCGTAGCATCACAATTACTCCTTATAATTTTCGTCTCGTAAATCAACCTGTTTGTTTCATACCTGAAATACGGAAACTTAAGATAGATTGTTGCAAATTTATTTACATTAAAATGTTTTCAAAAGAACGAAATTAACGTTTCCTTAACTAATAAGACATCCTTTTCGGCCAAAAGGTTTAATACTTTTTTTCCTTGATGCGTTTCAGGTCATCCTTCGCAGACTTGTATTTCGGATCAAGTTCAAGAGATTTTTCCATCGACTTTATAGCTGCCTCGAGGTCTCCCTTATGTTCGTAAATCAGGCCCAGACGCCAGAAAGCTGCTGCATGCGTCGGATTTCCCTGTGTCGGTTCATGCTTCATGTATTCCTGCATGTATTGAATGCCTTTATCCAGCCTGTCTCCTGAGATAGCCGATACTCTGCCGTACTGGTAAAGAGCGCCGACATCTATCTCCTCACGGTTGATAAGGTCTTCGAAGATATCGAAAGCCATGTCGTATTCTTTCATATTGACACACAGATAACCAAGCTGATAGGCGGCCTGAACGTTTCCGGGATTAGCCTTAAGGACCTTTCTATAGATCTCAACTGCCCTGCCGGGCTCATTATTATCATTGTAATAAGCAGCAAGCTGGGACATATAATCCATATCATCCGGATCGGATGCAATTGCCTCGTCAATTACTTTTTTCAGCATGTCGTACTTTTTCGTGGCACGGTAGAACTGCATATAAGCAGAGTATCCTCTTTTCGGATCTATCTTTTTGATCTCTCCTGCAAGCTCCTCTGCGGTCTTTTTGTCTCCACCTGCTATTGACGGGGCATTAGTATGGAACTGCATCAATCCCCACTTCGGGTCGATATTCTGCGGATCGAGCTCAATTGCTCTTTCGTAAGATGATTTGATTTTCCCCGCCATTTTCATTTTGCTCAGCATATTGACCTCGTTAATCCTGTTACCAAAAGCATTCCCCAGCCAGTTGTAATAAACCGAGTTAGAATTATTCAGATCAACAGCTTTCTCAAAAGCTATAACGGAGTTTTTGTAATCTCCGACAGCCATGCAGGATCTGCCGAAATAATAAAAACCTTCTGCATTCTCTTGATTGTTATCAGTGAATTTTTCGAAGAATGATTTAGCTTCTTCGAATTTCCTTTTTTCGAAGAGCTGAATACCTGAAGAAATATCGGCAGACTGTGAGAAAAGAGGGATAGATGTAAAAACAAAAAAAAACCAATAATAAGGAAGAGTTGGTCTTCTTATTCATAGCCTCTCCTATACAATATGAATTTGGATATTATGTTTTACGAATATATAAATCAATTGTTCCTGGCTGGATTACAATAACAAACGCATATATCCAGAATTAAATAATATGCAAAGTTGATGTTGAAAAATGAAATAAAATCTTGTCATCCTGAACATAGCCTGCTCCAGCGAAGCGGGGAGTTTCAGGATCTAACAATTTTCAGATGCTGAAATGAATTCAGCATGACAAGAATTAGTATGGATGCTTAATTGTTGATATAGTCTTTCAAGATTTTTGAATATCCCTGTGAAATATTATTAATCGCTAATGATATCAGCCATTTCAGGTCAAATTTATATGCCCGATTTTACTTGACAATTATTTAAAAATTGAATAAATTTGGGACACAACAGTATAGAATTTTAGTATATCCTTTTTCATTGAATTGCAGTAGATTCTGATCTGAGTTTGAAAAAAACTGGAAGAAATTTTCGCGATGCTGCTTAATTATTTGAATGTTCTAATCTTTCTGGTTGTAGGTTGTTTACTTGTCGGATTTACCCTCCTTTTATCACGTATCCTTCACCCCAGAAGCGAATCCGATCAAAAATTTATCTCGTATGAGTGTGGTGAAGAACCTGTAGGAAATGCATGGATAAGATTTAATTTCAGGTTCTATTTGATCGCCCTGATATTTATAATTTTTGATATTGAGGTTGTTTTCCTCTTTCCATGGGCTATTGTCTATAAGAAGCTCGGGATGTTCGCATTCATCGAGATGATGGTTTTCATAGCGATCCTGCTGGTCGGTTTTGCATATGCCTGGGTAAAAGGTGATCTCGAATGGGTGAAATCATACTTTACCGATAGAGGACAGGAAACAGTCCTGGAACAGCCCGAAGATTAATATATTAAATCTAAAAAGGTCCTTACTATGGGTTTGATCGAAGGCAGATTTGGAGATAATATCCTTATTACATCTGTAGATAAATTAATAAACTGGGCAAGAATGTCGTCTATGTGGCCCCTGTCTTTCGGCCTTGCGTGCTGTGCTATTGAAATGATGGCTACCGGAGCTTCAAGATTCGATCTCGACAGGCTGGGAGTTATGTTCCGGGCGAGTCCAAGGCAATCGGATGTTATGATCGTAGCAGGCACAGTAACTATGAAAATGGCGACAAGACTAAAAAGACTTTACGAACAGATGCCTGATCCGAAATTTGTAATCTCTATGGGAAGCTGCTCAAACTGCGGCGGACCATACTGGGAACACGGATACCATGTTTTAAAAGGTGTAGACCAGATTATTCCGGTAGATGTTTATATTCCGGGATGTCCTCCGAGGCCTGAAGCGCTGATGGATGGATTAATCCAGCTCCAGGCAAAGATCGCAAAGATGACCCTTGCAAAGCAGGAAGACGTTGTTGCATAGAATTATAAAATATTCATTAACGAAGAATATATAGAAATGACCTCCGAAGAAATTTTCGCAAAACTAAAAGAAAAATTCGGCGATAAAATACTCGAGACCGATACTGAAGCTGTTCAGCCTATCGCTACAGTTGATCCTGCATCAATTGCCGAAGTCTGTGAATTCCTAAAGAACGAACCTGACCTCGATTTCAAATTCTTGAACTGTTTAACCGGTGTACATATAAACAAGGTTGAAGAGGAAGAAGAAGAAAAACTCAGGGTAGTTTATAACATGGAGTCACTTGTCATAAAGCATAAGACAGCTCTTGATGTTATTGTCCCGATCTCCAAACCAAACGTGCCGTCGGTAACTTCGGTATGGAAAACGGCAAACTGGCATGAAAGAGAAGCCTATGATCTTATGGGAATAGTCTTTGACGGCCACCCCGATCTGACCAGGATCCTTTGCCCTGAAGACTGGGAGGGACACCCTCTCAGGAAAGACTATGTTGTACAGGAATTCTATCAGGGAATGAAAGTTCCTTACCCCGAAGAGGAACCTAAACAAGAAGAAAAAGAAGAAAAATAAAATGCCGGAAATAAAAACAGAAGACGTATACATTGAGCTTGGCAGACATCCGAAAGCAGGATTCGCTGCAGAGGATCTGATCCTTCAGATGGGGCCGCAGCATCCGAGCACACACGGCGTACTCCGTCTGGAATGCGTTACAGACGGGGAGATCATAAAAAAAGCCGTTCCAAAGATCGGTTACCTTCATAGATGTTTTGATAAACATGCAGAGAACGAGAATTGGCAGCAGGTTATACCATATACCGACCGGATCGACTACCTTGCCTCGATGAACCAGAATTTTTCATACGCTATCACCGTGGAAAAACTCATGGATATAGAGATCCCGGAGAGAGCAGAATATATAAGGGTTATCGTATCCGAGCTGCAGAGAATAGCAAGCCACCTGATCGCTTTCGGGACATACGGTCTCGATATGGGAGCTTTTACACCTTTCCTATATGCATTCAGGGACAGAGAAACGATTCTCGATTTCTTCGAAAAGATCTGCGGGGGTAGACTTCTATACAACTACATATGGATCGGTGGAGTCTCGCATGATCTGTATGATGGTTTTAAAGAAGAGTGTATGAAATTCCTCGATTATTTTGAGGAAAAGATACATAACGAATACAATCCTCTGTTGTCATTCAATAAAATCTTTATTGAGAGAACGGCAAACGTTGGAATAATTACTCCTGAGCAGGCTATTGATTACGGTTTGACAGGACCATGCCTCAGAGGTTCCGGGATCGACTGGGACCTTAGAAGAGACGATCCATATTCGATCTATGACAGGTTTGATTTTGAAGTTATTGTCGGAAAGGGTGAAAAGGGAACTGTCGGAGACAGCTGGGACAGATACATGGTCAGGATCTGGGAAATGGTTGAGAGCATCAGGATCATTCGGCAGGCCTTGCAGCAGATCCCTGAAGGAGATATTATTAGCGAGAAGGTTGGCAAAGTCGTAAAGGTCCCCAAAGGTGAGGTTTACGGCAGAACTGAAACCCCGAGAGGTGAACTGGGATTCTATCTGATAAGTGAAGGCGGCAAGGGACCGGCAAGGCTGAAATCCCGCTCACCATGTTTCAGCAATCTTTGCGTAATAGAAGAAATGTCCCAGGGTTATATGCTTGCTGATCTGGTAGCCATATTAGCGAGCATTGATATTGTCCTTGGTTGTATTGACAGATAATAAATTATATCATAACTAATCGAGTTGAAATGACTGAAACTCTAACAAATCCAGTATTAACATTGCTCAGGCTGATCCCGGGAGTGGAGACTTTGTCTGACGGTATGCAAGTCCTTTTGTCGGGCTTTCTTGCAGGTGTGATCCTGTTTGCATTCATTGCCGTTTTTGCCCTGTATGCAGTTTACCTTGAAAGGAAGGTTGCTGGGCATGTGCAGGACAGGCTGGGGCCGATGGAAGTTGGCTGGCACGGTCTGCTGCAGACAATCGCTGATGCTATAAAACTGCTGAACAAGGAGGATTTTGCGCCTAAGGATGTAGATACAAAGCTATTCACTCTTGCGCCTTTCCTTGTTTTTATGACAGCTCTATCGGTCTTCGTAGTATTCCCATATGACAGCCAGGTTTCAATTGCGAACCTGAACATAGGTATTTTTTACGTAATTGCAATATCTTCGATTGCTGTACCCGCAGTGATCATGGCAGGCTGGTCTTCAAATAATAAATGGTCTCTATTCGGGGCAATGAGATCTGCTGCTCAGATTGTCAGTTATGAAATTCCGGTCGGGCTTTCGATCATCTGCGTGATCATGGTTGTAGGCCATATGGGTATGCAGGAAATTGTTGAATTCCAGGGTGGAGGATTCTGGAAGTGGGTGATATTCAGGTCTTTTCCGTTCAATTTCATAGCTTTTTTTATATTTTTTCTGGGTTCGCTTGCGGAAGTTAATAGAACACCTTTCGACCTTCCCGAGGCTGAATCCGAACTTGTAGCAGGTTTTATGACCGAATATTCAGGAATGAGATGGGCATTTTTCTTTCTCGCTGAATATGGAAATATGCTTGCTGTAGGGCTTGTAGGCGCTGCGTTATTCCTTGGTGGATGGCAACCGCCGTTTGAATTTCTGTCTTTCGTACCGGGCTGGTTATGGTTCATCCTGAAGGCCCTGGTTCTGATCTTTGTCCAGATATGGTTGAGATGGACACTGCCAAGACTCAGAGTAGACCAGCTGATGTATGTCTGCTGGAAAGTTCTTGTTCCGTTTGCTTTTGTATGTATCATCGGTGTAGGCCTTTGGGAGGTCCTCACTTAGAAGAAACTAAGGTTAAATGTTAATAAAGTGAATTAAATGGGCAGATATTTCAGAGATATATATATAAGTGTATTTACAGTCCTGAAAGGTATGTATGTAACAATGCTGCATTTCTTCTCAAAATCAGTGACAGTTCAATACCCTAAGGAAAGGCTCGAGATCCCGAAAGGCTCAAGGAATCAGCTTCTAAACATTATAGAGGACTGTATCGGATGTGACCAATGCGTGCGTGCCTGTCCGGTAAACTGTATCTATATGGAAACGATCAAGTCCTTTGAGGGCGATGAATTAGGTGAAACATCGACAGGCCGTAAAAAGAGCCTCTGGATACCTTCTTTCACGATCGACATGGCGAAATGCTGTTTCTGCGGATTGTGTACTTATCCATGTCCTACAGAATGTCTCATAATGACGGATGTGTACGAGTATTCCAAACATGACAGGAACGACCTTATTTTCGAGTTTGCAGATTTGGATCCGATCAAAGCCGCTGAACTGCGAGAAAAGGATGCTATAAGGAAGAAGGAAAAAGAAGCGGCAAAACTGGCGAAATTGAAAGCAAAGGAAGCGGCAGCGAAGGCTAAAGCCGAGAAAGAGGCCGCAGAGGAAGGCAAAACGCCTGAAAAAAAACCGGAAGACAACCCCGATAAGAAAACTGATAATTCCGGTGAGGAGAATTCTTAATGGGAAAAGACTTTGTATTCTTATTATTTGTAGCAATGACAATTGGCGGGGCTGCAATTGTAGCATTCGCTAAAAGGATCATATATAACGCATTTGCACTCATGCTGAGTCTGTTCGGATTAGCAGGACTATACGTTTTTCTCAGCGCTGATTTTATTGCAGCTGTACAGGTGGTCGTATATGTCGGCGGTATTATGGTGCTGATGCTTTTCGGTGTTCTTTTAACTACGAAGTTGACCGACGTTAAGTTAACTACTTTGAAAAATCAGAGGATCTGGGCTGGAATCACTCTTGGATTTTTCATGATTGTACTCGGAGCAGTAATACAGAGAGCTCCATGGATCGTCACCCATGAAGAACTGGTACATGATCCTCAGAGCGCCACTATCGGCGAGCTATTAATGACAAAATACCTGTTGCCCTTCGAGATCGCATCAGTGTTACTGCTGGCAGCGCTGATCGGGGCTTTGTTCATTGTAAGATCGGAGCATAAATGATTATTTCCCTTAATACATACCTTGTAACAGGTGCAGCATTATTTGTTCTTGGACTCCTGGCGATTATTACAAAACGTAATGCCATAGCTGTTCTTATGGGTGTAGAGCTGATACTTAACGCCGCCAACCTGAATTTCGTGGCGTTTTCGCGGTATTCAGCGGATCCGAATATCAATGGTGTAATGATCACGTTATTTATTTTTGTAATCGCCGTTGCCGAAGCCGCTGTCGCTCTTGCGATTGTCCTGAACATTTATAGAAACATGCAGACAGTGAACCTCGATGAGGTTAGTTCTTTAAAGAAATAATTAAAAATTCGATGAAATTCTTGACCAGGCATATAATAATATGATCACACTTGCAATAATAATCTGGTTACTGCCGTTACTGGCATTCGTTATTCAGATATTCTTTGGAAAGAGACTTCCAAGACAGGGCGACTGGGTTGTAGTTGGGGCTATGTTCTCAGGACTCATCCTCTCTATAATCATCTTTGTCAATGCAATGATGAATTATGATCCGAACTATAGGGAGGTTCTCCAATTCAACTGGATCGTGCTTGGAGAGACAACATTCCCCCTGGGCTTTGTCGTTGATAACGTTACAGCTGTAATGCTGATGGTTGTAACCTTTGTATCTTCCTGTGTATTTCTGTTCTCCACCGAATATATGAAAGGTGATCCGAGATATTCAAGATTTTTCGCTTATCTTTCGATCTTCGGATTTTCTATGCTGGGGCTGGTCCTTTTCGAGAATCTCTTCGGAATATACATGTGCTGGGAGCTTGTAGGATTAAGTTCATATCTTCTGATCGGTTTCTGGTTCGAGAAAGACTCAGCTGCCGATGCGTGTAAAAAAGCATTTATCACCAACAGATTCGGTGATTTCGGTATGTTTCTTGGAATGCTGATAGTATTCGCAGCACTGGGAACATTTTCGCTTGAAGGTATAAAGAATGGTATTGAGGCGGGAAGTTTAGCAGGAGGTACTTTAACTATTGCGGGTATTCTTCTTTTTATGGGAGCTGTCGGAAAATCAGCACAGGTTCCGCTTCACGTCTGGCTTCCGGATGCGATGGAAGGCCCGACACCTGTCAGCGCCTTGATCCATGCGGCAACTATGGTAGCTGCAGGTGTGTACCTTGTTGTCAGGATA
>JANQEH010000272.1 GCA_028278455.1 bacterium | reverse complement strand
TAATGGGAGGCAATTTCTTCACCGTCTGGCGGAAGATCTCCAATTCAAATTGATCAATCTGTTTTTTTTTATAAACCATTATTCCAACCTATAGTCTAAAATAAAAACAGGCGAGTTATTAATTCAGGATACAAAGTTCCAGTTGAAAACTTTTTTATCGGAATACTCGTATCTTTATGAAATCAGGGCAAATTTTAAATAATTATCTGACAATATCCACGGGAGTTGATTATGTTTAAGAATTATTTAAAGATCACATTCAGAAACATAATAAAGTATAAGGCATATTCATCCATAAATATTTCAGGCCTGGCTATTGGAATGACATGCTGCCTGCTTATATCATTATGGATCTTCGATGAATTGAGTTTCGACAGGTTCAATGAGAATGCCGACCGTATATATAAAGTAACCGAAATTCAACATTATTCAAGTTTCGATTATAAAGTAGCTGTTACTCCGGCCCCGATAGGCCCTTATCTGAAAGACAATTACCCGGAGATTCTCGATACAGCCCGTTTTACATACCTTGGGACAATGCTCTTCAGACATGGGGATAATGCACATTATGAAAACTCGATAGTGGCAGCTGATCCATCTTTCTTCAACATTTTTACTTACAATTCGGTAAAGGGAGATCCGGTATCAGCTTTGGAGGATCCGAACGGAATAATAATTAATGAAGTAGTAGCTGAGAAATATTTCAGTGGTGATAATCCTATTGGAAAATTGATTGAAATAAATAATGACAAAACCTTTACTGTAAGATGTGTTATAAAGAAAGTGCCGCATAATTCTCATCTGCAGTTCGAAATCGTTATGCCATGGTCATACATGAATACCAGATCCTGGTACAATCCAAACAACTGGGGTAATAATTCATTCAGGACGTTTGTTCTGCTGAATGAATATTCCACGGAAGTAGATGTAGAACAAAAAATCCGTAATGTAATAATTGAAAATGAAGGAAGTTCTTCAACGGAGGTTTTCCTCCAGCCATTAACAGATATTCACTTATATTCAAGCTTTTACGGAAGGTCCGGTCCGGGCGATATTATATACATTTATATAGTCTCGGTTATCGCGATATTCGTTTTATTGATCGCATCGATCAACTTTATGAACCTTTCAACAGCTCGCTCTGCCAACCGTGCGAAAGAGATCGGGATGAGGAAAGTAGCAGGTGCTCTAAGAGGTAATATAATGAAGCAGTTTTTAGGAGAGTCGATTACGCTGTCTATAGTATCGCTGATAATCGCCCTCATCACTGTCGCTGCTATCCTCCCATCATTCAATAGCTTCGTGGAGAAACCGCTGTCATTGAATATTACGGCAAACGCCCCATTACTTTTAGGGATACTGGTAATAACTCTGTTCACCGGTATCGTTGCGGGAAGCTATCCGGCATTATACCTGTCATCTTTTAAACCGATAACTATACTAAGGGGAACTATGACATCAGGCGCTAAAAGCTCCTCTTTCAGGAAGGTAATGGTTACTATCCAGTTTACACTTTCGATCATACTTATTATTAGTACAATGACCGTATATAATCAGCTGGATTATGTCAGGAATAAAAAACTGGGATGGGATAAAGAACACCTTGTTTATATTGATCTCCGCGGCGATATGAATGATTCATATGAAGTTATCAGGACTGAATTCTTAAAGAATCCGAGCGTTCAATATGTAACTCAATGCTGGTATACACCGGTTAACTATGGCAGCAATACTTCATCCGTTCACTGGGATGGAAAGGATCCGAACGAGACACTTCTTGTAAGGCATAACTATGTAGATCACGATTATATTAAGACAATAAAAGGAACTCTCCTAAACGGAAGAACGTTTTCACGGGACTTTGCAACAGATACCTCCGGCGCATTCATAATCAACGAGACGTTTGAAAAGATTATTGAAAAAGAAGAGATTTTGGGAACTGAGCTGAGAATAAATGGCATTCCGGGGAGGGTAATAGGCGTAATAGAAGATTTTCATTTTCAGTCCATGAAGAATGAGATTGAGCCAATGTGTCTCATTTTGAGGCAAGAATTCATGAATTATCTGATGATAAGAGTTTCACCTGACAATATTACTACAACAATGGATCATATTAAGGAGTCATGGTCAAAGGTGTTACCTAATTATCCTCTTGAATACAGATTTGTAAATGAAGATTTCGACAGAATGTATCGCGGTGAGGAGAAAATGGGAAGGCTCCTAAATTATTTTACTTTGCTTGCTGTTTTTATTTCGTGCCTGGGATTGTTTGGTCTTGCTTCGTTTACTGCAGAACAAAGGACAAGGGAAATCGGGATAAGAAAAGTATTGGGATCATCCTCACAAAATATTGTGTTGCTTTTGTCAAAAGAATTTGTCAAACTTGTGTTATTATCAAACATTATCTCATGGCCGGTTGCCTATTTTGCCACGGGAACCTGGCTGAATAATTTCGCATACAGGGCTGATCTGAGCTATATGCTCTTCGTTTATTCAGGTCTGGCGGCAATTGTAATTGCTGTATTGACAGTGAGTTATCAGGCAGTGAAAGCAGCATTCTCAAACCCTGTTGATGCTCTGAAATATGAATAACAATATAATAATACTCTTATTTTATCTGTTTTAGTATCCATATTTCAATAGTCGACAACAATTTCTTTTCATAACATAACCGGGAGGTTTATATGTTTTCCCAGAAGAGGGTATTTACCCTGCTCTTTATTCTTGCCATTTCAATTAATTCCATATCGAATGCACAGAATACCGTAAAACCTGTTATCCATGGTAGGCACTGGATCGCAATAACCGGCAAACCGCTTGCGGCTACAGCAGGGGCTATGATATTTCAAAGAGGTGGGAATGCCGTTGATGCTGCCTGTGCCATGCTGGGAGCTACATGTACAATGTGGGATGTACTGAGCTGGGGTGGTGAAACACAGGCGCTAATATATAATCCGAATACTGGAAAGGTTATCGGTATCAACGCTCTCGGCGCGGCACCTACCGGAGCCACACCGGAGTTCTTCAAAAGCAAAGATATGAAAGTACCTCCGGCATACGGCCCCCTGGCAGCAGTGACCCCCGGAACACCGGGAGGTCTTCTTGTAATGCTCGCAGAATATGGTACTATGAGCATTAAGGATGTCCTCGAGCCGTCAATGCAGATGGCCGAGGGTTATCCGATAGAACAGTCAACTATCAACAGGATCGAGGGCGGGAAGGAACGGATTAAGAAATGGCCGTACTCAAAAAAAGTATTTCTGCCCCACCTGGGAGAAGATCATGAAGCCCCTTATGAAGGTGAGATATTGAAACAGCATGATTTGTTCATGACACTTCAAAAACTTGTCCGGACAGAAGCCGAAGCTCTCGAAATGGGTAAAAGCAGGAAAGAGGCGATCTATGCTGCTTATGAAAGATTCTACAAAGGTGATATAGCTGAGGAATATGTAAGAGGATCGCGTGAACAGGGCGGGCTTCACACGATGAATGATCTTGCAAACTGGCAGGTCTACATCGAAGAGCCGGTTATGACGACTTATAAGGACATTGAAGTATATAAACTGACTACATGGGTTCAGGGGCCGGTGATGCTCCAGGCATTGAATATTCTGGAGAACTTTGACCTGAAATCCATGGGATACAACAGCGCGAGATATATTCATACTCTTTACCAGTCAATGAATCTCGCTTTTGCAGACAGGGATTTCTATTACGGAGATCCATATTTTCCCCCGGAAGAACCTATTAAGGGTTTACTTTCCAAGGAATATGCAAAAGCCAGAAGCAGGATGATTAACTTTGAAAAGAACGATCCAAATGCGAAACCGGGAGATCCTTATCCCTTTATGAACATGGAAAATCCATACAAAAACATACTGGAAAAATGGAGCAGTGCAAAAGAAGATAAGCAGCTGGAAGGTGAAGATCTGAGTACCTTTGACGAGAGTTTTACTGCGGGAACTACTTCTATCCAGGCTGCGGATGCAAACGGCTGGGTTGTCTCTATCACGCCAAGCGGTGGTTGGGTACCGGCATGCATTGCCGGAAATACAGGAATAGGGATGAGTCAGAGAATGCAGAGTTTTGTTATCAATCCTGAAGATAATCCGTATAATGTTGTTGAGCCCGGTAAACGTCCGAGGGCCACATTGACACCGGGCATGGCGTTGAAAGATGGAAAACCGTACCTCTCTTTTGCAGTACAGGGTGGAGATACACAGGACCAAAACCTGATCCAGTTCTTTCTGAACATGGTAGAGTTCGATATGAACGTACAGCAGGCTGCAGAAGCGGCTAACATCAACAGTTACCAGCTACGTAATTCCTTTGGTGATCATGAATCGATCCCCGGCAGGTTGACTCTGAATGAATCGGTTCCGCCATGG
This sequence comes from bacterium, assembly GCA_028278455.1. Taxonomy (GTDB): domain Bacteria; phylum SM23-31; class SM23-31; order SM23-31; family SM23-31; genus JANQEH01. The sequence continues at coordinate 11,381 of JANQEH010000272.1, read as the reverse complement.
GTAAGGACAATGCTTTCGAAAATGGGCTACAGGCTGAATTACAGAAGACTGACTTCCGGGCCGATAAACGCAATATTCTTTGACAGGAAACACGGGACTATGTGGGGAGGATCCAGCAATTACGGTGAAGATTACGGCATCGGCTGGTAAAAAACATACTGATAAGAAAGGAAATATATGAAAAGAGTCACAGGTATAGGTGGTATATTCTTTAAATCAGAATCCCCTGATAAAATGAGGGAATGGTATCATAAACACCTTGGAATGAAACCGGATGATTATGGCGGTTTGAGTTTCGAATGGCGGGATAAGGATGATCCTGAGAAAACCGGTTATACAGTATGGTCGATCTTTCCTGCCGATACAAAATACCTCGATCCCGGAAATGCTTCATTCATGATAAATTACAGGGTTGAGGATCTGCATGGACTGCTCGAACTGCTCAGGACCGAAGGAGTCGAGGTAGAAGATAAGATAGAAGAATCCGAATTCGGTAAGTTCGGATGGATCATCGATCCTGATGGCAACAAGATCGAACTCTGGGAACCTCCAGAAGAATGATGATTGAAAATCAGCAGAATTTCTGCTGACATAGAAGTTTGATAAATATAAAAAATATTAACGTAGAAGTGTCTCAATTCAGTCAAACAGACTGTTTAATTTGAGACACTTTTTTGTCCTGTTACACTCTCGCCCTATTGTGATATTTCATCAATTATAATTAGCGATTCTATTTTGAGGTCAGACAAATTTTGTCCCGTATTTTGTGTTTTTCTGGCATTTCATTTGCATATAATTATTAATAGAAAGGTTCTTTTAAATCTAGTTTTATTGATCCGGATTCTACCTGAATTATTTATTGATGCAAGTTAATAATATTCAATGAATTTTTAATTATCCGCAGGGAGCATTAGAATGAGAGTTTTTCAAGAAACATGGATGTTGATTATCAGTCTTGTGTTAGCTGCAGGACTGGCAGCCTGTTCAAACAAAATCGAGACGGATGACAGGTCGATAGATGATCTGATCTCGGGTTTCAAGACTGCCGGTTTCAAGGTGACAGGCTCGGAATATGACAACCTTTATAAAAAGGCAGGCGGGAATTCGGCAAAGCTGATAGGCGCTCTAGACGGCAGAATGGTTGAGATTGAAGGTAGAACTCTCGAAATTTATAAGTTTGATCTGAAGAATCCTGAATATAGAAGCCTGTTGAACAATGTTAATGCCAATGGTGTTTTTCGTTATAACAAGGTAACGGTTCCAGCCAGAGTTAACGGTTCATTTCTCCTGATATGTACAGGACATCCGGAAAAGAAGAAGTTAGAAAGAACCTTTGTGAGTTTTCAGTAGTCTAATAGATAAAAGCCCTAATAGATAGATGAAGTAACATTCCTCTCTTACTTCAAAAAGCCGATCAGACATGATCGGCTTTTCCTCGTCAAATAATTATAAATTCTTACTATCACAATTAAAGAAATATAATTCACAGACTGGAATGTCAGTGCTGTTAAAGCTGATTACAATAGGTAAAAAATTAACCTGCCGCATTGTTGCGCATATTCTTATTTCAAATATCTATCAATTGTCCGAGATGGTGCTTGAGATGAATGATATAATCCTCGATAAGATAGGCGAATTCAATTTCTTCTTCAGTTATCCTGAACGTCAGGGAATTCCCACCTTTTACGGGGGAAGACATATTACGGTCATCAATAAGAGATATAATTTTAGCGATAAGTCTGTTATATTTTGCCCAAAGATCGATCAGAAACTCCCAGTCTGAGTTTCTGTAATCCTGGAGCTCCACCCATTTATCCTGGTTATACCGGATGAAACTCTGTTCCTGGTCATACTGAAGTATCACGAATCTCTGCCTGTTATTAGCAGCTGAATCGATAAGATGCCCGATTATCTCCTGAGCTGCCCACTTTCCCTGAGGCCTGCCGGAATTAAATTCGTCGGTATTTAGTTCTTTCAGCCTGCTTATCCCAAGGTCAACTGTATTAAAAAGTTGATCTGACAACTCTTTTCTCATATAAATTCCTTTAATATTGCTCAATCTGAATTTATTTATTATTTTGTTTTAGGAAAAAGCTTTTCTGAATATAATCTTTCCGCTTTATTAATGCTACTCTAATTTCAGAATAACAATAAGGGTGACAAAATGCAGATCAAGACATTTGTTATATTGCTGCTGACAGCAGTGTTGATAAGTATTCCGTTAAATGTCCTCGCGCAGAGTCCGGAAAAGAAAGTGGTAACCATCAATGATTATTTTAAGTGGAGAAATATTACCGGTACATCGATATCGGATGATGGAAACTGGATAACTTACGGTTATCATGGGGTGAACAGGGATGATACACTATATGTAAAGAACATTATTTCCGGAAAGGAATACGAGATACCGAGAGGATCGTCGCCTATCCTGTCGGATAACGGGAAATTCGCCGCATACAGGCTGCTGCTTCCTTATGCTCAGGCTGAAAAACTCAGAAAAGATAAAAAACCGGTTCCCGTAAAAGCAGAACTGCTCGACCTCGAGACCGGAGATAAATATCAGGTCAACAATATTGCATCATTCCGGTTCGCAAAAGGATCGAGGTTTTTCGCAATAAAGAAGACAGGGCTGACTAAGGGGGCAAAGCACCGCGGCACCGACCTTCTTATCCGGGACCTGGAAAATAAAACTAATGAACTTATTGGGAGTGTTGCTGAATTCGCATTCAATAAACCGGGGACTTTGCTGGCTTATACTGTAGACGCCGCCGATTCGACAGGGAACGGTCTCTACTTGATCAACCTTGAAACCGGAGCTCGCAGGCCGCTGGATAATGACAGGAAGATTTATGAACGTCTTACCTGGGACAAGGAAGGGACATCACTGGCAGTTCTGAAAGGGACAAAGAACAATAAGAAAATGCAGAAAGACAATATTCTGCTGGTTTTCAGTGATCTGGAAAGCGGAGATACTGTACCTGTTATCTATGATCCGAAAGTTGAAGGTGAATTCCCGGAAGGTATGGTAATTAGTGAAAAAAGCAGGCTGACCTTCAGCGAAGATCTAACAAAGATATTTCTCGGTATCAAAGAACAGGATAATGCTATAAAGAAAAGTAAAGATCCTGTCGCAAATGTTGATGTTTTTCACTGGAAGGACCCCCAGATACAGACTGTTCAGGAAAAACGGGCAAGATTCGAGATGAACAGGACCTATACATCAGCCTTTATTCTTGATCAAAAGAAACTTGTGCGGCTGACTGATAAGACAATGAGGGATATCCAGATCACGAAGGATGGAAAATGGGGAATAGGCAGTGATAACAGGAAATATATCTCTGACTGGAAAGAAAGACAGTCTGATCTATACCTTGTCAATACACAGAGTGGAGAGAGAGAAATGATCATCGAGGGGCAGAAAAGAACTCTTGGGCTTTCTCCTGACAGCAGGCATTTCCTCTATTGGAAGGATGGTCATATCCGGGTATATAAAATTGCGGATAATAAACATATGAATCTTACCCAGAATTCACCTGTAAGCTTTGTGAATGCGGAGTATGACCGTCCGGGTACTAAACCTCCTTATGGAGTTGCCGGTTGGACAAAGGACAGAAAGAATGTTCTATTGTATCATAAATATGATATCTGGCTTCAGTCGCTGGATGGCGGGAGCGCGGTCAACCTGACTGACGGAAAAGGAGAATCGGATCAGATCAGGTTCAGATATGTAAAAACATCCCCTCCGGAAGAATTATTCATTGACCTATCAGGGCCTGTTCTACTTTCGGCTTACGGTGATTGGACAAAGAAAGAGGGATTCTACAGACTGTCAAAAGGCAGCCTGGAACAGCTTATTTTCACGGACAAGCATTTCGGCAGGATTAGAAAGGCGAAAAAAGCGGATATGCTTTTGTATACTGTAGAGACCTACCGGGATTTTCCGGATTATTTTGTCAGTGATATCAGCTTTACCGAACCCAGAAGGGTGACAGAAGCTATCCCGTTTCAATCACAATATAAATGGGGATACAGAATACTGTTCGAGTTTCAAAATAAAAACGGTGTCAGACTTCAGGGAACGCTTGCGATCCCGGATGATTACAAAGAGGGCAGTAGATTGCCCATGATAATCAACTTCTATGATAAGAAATCTCAGGAAATGCATTACTATTATTCTCCACAGTACCTTATTTCCTACAGGTCTGGAAACATCGGGCCAGTATCAGAGTTCGGCGCTTTCAACAGTAACGGTTATCTTGTAATGCAGCTCGATGTCCACTTCAATACAGGCACTACCCACGATGACATGCTGGACTGTGTTACAGCAGCAACAAGGAAGGTGATAGAAATGGGCTATGCAGATCCTGACAGGATAGCCCTGTGCGGAGGGAGTTTCAGCGGCGGCGGATCGGCATTTATAGCTACAAAATCGGATATGTTCGCATGTATAGCCTCCAGGGCTGCTCCCATCAATCTCGCCGGTGAATTCAATATCCTGTTCAGCGGCAGCGGCCAGAATAATCATTCTTACGATATTTACGGCCAGGGAAGATACGGAACGAGTCCATTCGATGACTTCGAGCTCTATAGGTCTCAATCTCCAATAACTCATGTCGAGAATATGAACACACCTCTTCTTTACCTGCATGGTAAAAAGGATGGATCGGTGGAATATCTTCAGGGTATGGAGTTTTACAATGCTTTAAGGTTTCTCGGAAAGCCGGTAATCTTTCTCTCTTACCCTGAGGAAGGGCATAATCTGAAGAAACTTGAAAACCAGATCGATTTTACAAAAAGACTGCGTGATTTCTTTGACCATTATCTGAAAGGTAAACCTGCGCCCGACTGGATGATAAACGGTGTGCCTTTCGTTAAGAAGAAAAAATGATCAAGGTATCATATTCTGGAATTTCTTAATAAATTCTTTTAAATTGAGCCAGCCTATTTATTTCTTTCCGCCGGAGCCTGGTTTTCCTTCGGAGGGATTGTTATAAAATCTTGTGGTAGGATAGGCAAAGTCAATATCATCGCTTTTGCCGAATTCTTTAAGAATATCTTCCCACATTGTCTCTTCACTGGATCTCCTGTTCCGGGCTTCACAGAGGTATCTTATTGTCAGCAGGACACCACTGTCTTCAACGGAAGTATAAACGATCGGTGATAGATTCTTATAGAATATCATGAATTTTTTTGCGGCTTTTCTGATCTCTGCCTTGGCTTTTTTTGTTAGATGTTCAGCATCTTTATTTGCAATATCTGTTAGCAGTTTTTTTGCTTTTTGCCAATTGCTTTCAAAAGTGATAAGAACCGGGATTTCATTCCAGATATGTTTGAAGCCTTTATTATAGCTGGCAACAACGTCAGTGAAAACCATGCTGTTCGGCACATCAATGATCCTCCCGGTACTTTGATCAGCCTGAACCCAGTTGCCTATTTCAAGGATAGTGAATTTAAAAATCCTGATATCGATCACATCTCCGGAGTATTCTCCTACCTGGATTCTGTCACCCAACCAAAAAGGCCTTCTCCAGAGAATGAATGCCCATCCTGCCATACATGTGATAAGGTCTTTTAATGCTATTGCAAGCCCGGCGGAGACAAGTCCCAGGTAAGTCGCCAGCGTGGATACCCCGCTGAACCATATCTGTCCTACGATAAATATTCCGAATACCGCAATGACGTAAGTTACAGATTTCCTCCAGATATAATTCATCCTTGTGTCTTCCATCTTCCTGTTTATCAGGAAAACAGCTACCCTTCTAACTAGATAGAGGATGATAATAACACTCAATGATACTATTATCTGAGTTTGGAAATCCCTGCTAAAGGAAAAATATTCTGTAAATATATTCTGAAGATCCTGAAGCATTTCTACCTGCAGTGGAGTGGTTGATATTCAGTCAGTAATATCTGTTTTTTCCTCTTCAATTGCAAGTATTTCATGGTACAAGAACAGGCTGTCCGGATGAGACTACTCATCGTTTTCCGTATTGTAGGCTTTCAGAAGATCAGCAGAGCCCGCTCCGAAACTAATTACAGACCTCATTGCATCCTGAACAGGAGTATCGATTATATGAACATATTTGCTGCTGAGATGAAAGATGTTGCCTGAAGTAGGATTAGGACCTGTCGGGACAAAAACTGTGTAGCTTCCATCATCATGTGTATCCGTAATAAATGCTGTTACAAGTGTATCGTTCTGAAAGATATTAGCAAGAGCTACTGTTGAAAGCGGCGTTTTTTTCCTTCCGAGAAACTGGTTTACGGCCTCTTTTATAATAGAGTATCCGGGAGCCGCTTTGAATATTTTTTCTTCAACGGAAGAATATATCCACTTGCCTAATCGCGTCTTGATAATAACTCCGATAAAAAAACAGGCTGTAAAGATAAGGGCAATTACAATAGAGTCAGCCAGAAACCTTTGCATCTCCCTTGTTGAGACCAGCAGTTCTGTAAGCAGCTGGATAAGGTCTGTTATAAAATCGAATATCAGCTTCAGAACAAGGAATGTTATTGTTGCGGGCAGAACTACTGTTATTCCACCTATTACCGAAGTCCTTAAAAATGATCTGATTTTTTCCATGGTATCCTTCTCATATTTTCCATATTTCGTCAGTACAAAAATTAAACTAATTCCCTGAAACATTCAATATCAATCTTTCCTTTAATATAAATAACGGGTTTACATTATTAAGATACTGTTAATTTTTACCGGTACTGGCAGGTTGATCATATGTTAGTATAAGAATTTGACAGGCTCATTTACCAAAAAATTATGGTAAAAACATTTAAAATTATTTATATTGATATTTCCAATTAAGAATAAAATTTACTATATCTTTGAATAAACGGAGGAAAGAAATGACACTTGAAGAGGCGATCAAGACTGCGATCGAATATGAAGAGAAAGTAACCGATGTCTACTTTGAAAATGCAAAAAAATTTCGTAATCCGGTTCCCCGGAAGATTTTTAAAGTTCTCGCAGATGAAGAACAGCACCATGTTGACTACCTGGTGGCAAAGCTCAAGGAATGGCAGGAAACTGGAAAGGTGACTGTAGAAAAGCTGGATACAGTTGTTCCGGATAAGACAACGATAGAAACAAACGTGAAACAACTCAAGAAAGATGCAGATAAGCAGGATTTCGGTGATGAGGTTGCAATTTTCAAGAAAGCATTAAAGCTTGAAGTCGCCACATCGGCATTTTATAAGAAAATGGTTGCTGAACTTCCCCCGGAGGATAGAGGGTTTTTTGAACAATTCGTAGAAATCGAAGAAGGTCACGAGGCTATTGTTCAGGCTGAGATAGATGCGGCTCTTGGGCTCGGTGTCTGGTTTGATTTCATGGAGTTCGGTCTGGAAAAAAGTTAAATTCCAGTTAGAAAACTAATTTTTTTAAGCCCTGCATTGCGGGGCTTTTTTTATTTTGTCTCGTCTGCTTTTTTGATATTGAACATGGCCCTGCACTGTGTGAATCCTGACATCCCTGTTGATGATACATAAATATGAACGAACATGAATACAGATACAAGGTAAGAACTGATAATGTGGATCATTGCCATTGGCAGGATCCCGCCGAAACCGAATACAGTTTCCGGTGCAAATTCGGGGAATAGAAGCAGCAGACCGCTGATCAGGAAAACAGGTGTCAGGAAGAATAGTGAAGCAAAGTAGACTGTTTTCTGAAAAGGATTGAATTTTCGGTTCTCATCAGTTGGATAAGGTTCCTGTTCTCCCCTGAAAATTCCGAAGAAATAATACCTGAGTTGTTTAAGATTTCCTTTTGACAGGTCTTGTGATCCGGGAATGTATTGCTTCCAGTTGCCGGATGCAAAATTATATATAATAAACAATACATAGACAATGCAAAGAGCTATACCGCTGTAGTTATGGACCAATCTCGCAATATTGAAAGGAAGTATCTGGATCCCCGAACCGGCAAAATGAAGGCTTAAACCGGAGATGATTAGAAGAAGAAAGAGTTTAACATTGATCCAGTGCCAGTTTCGAAGCCACGGGGAATATTGAAACGCCTGTTTTTCAAGTGCAGGCTTTTTTTTTGAGAATACTACCCGGGCAATCCCGTGGATTGCAATTCCCGTCAGGACTACTGCAAATAGAATAACACTTATACTGTCAAGATAGATATTTCTCGTCATCCCGATAATATATGCATTGTTAAGCGCGATCGAGTTCATGAAACCGTACTTCTGCCTTTCATCATCTGCCCGGTATCGATAGAGCTTGTCGATCAGAATTGAATTCGCTGAATGGCATCCGATACATTCCCTCTGTGATTCATAAGCAAATAGGATGTTGTGCGCAGACCTGTCCGATGGAGATGTATGGCAGTCTATGCACCTTATGAATGACCAGTGCAAATCGAGGTTCGGGAGCCATTCATGGCTGTAATAAACATCTACATATTCCCGATTGGCGATACTTGCAAATTTTTCCGGCTCAAGATGACAGCTGAAACAAGTACTGTTATTGCTTTCAATTCGGGTTGAGATATCTGTACCGTGTTTAATAGCTTTAAATTCGTGAACGTTATGACAGGAGTTACAGCTGAATTTATCGCCGTGTAATTGAAAATGAGCGCTCTTTTTGAATTCCTGCTCCTTGACTGCAAACTTGTATGGATCGATATCGGGATCCGAAAAATGGCAGTCCAGGCAGCTGAAATTTTGAACCGGTGTGTCTTGGATATGCGGATAGGAATCATAGCCGTCTATATGGCAGCCCGAGCAATCCAGATTCGCATGATTTGAGCGCAGGTATTTCACCGTATCTATAGTGAGTTCGTCACCCTGAATTTTCCGCGTATTCTGGGCCTCATTTTCTGCTTCAGCACCATGACATCTGATGCAGTTTTTGCTCTCATCGGATAGTTCCTGGGCAAACATAGAAGACGGATTAAGTATTGTGATAAATAGTATTAATAACGCAACGATTCTTGTCAAATCATTTTTCCCGGTATTAAGTTTTATAAATTCTCGGCAGCAGCGGATTCATCCATAATAGTATTTTATATGATGAAGTATCGGCGGCAGCGGCCAGTTCTTCAGCTGTGATCCTTTCATTACCCTGCATTCCGAACAGCACAACCTCATCACCAGTTTTTATGTCCTCCATTCCGGTCACTTCAGCCGTGATATGGTTAGCAGTAACCGCCGCGATAAGCGGAAATTTTCTTCCCCTGATCAGTACTGAGGCTTTATCTGCAATCCTGTAAGGGATACCATCGGAATAACCTGTCGAGGCAGTAATGACCTTCTCATTCTTCTCTGCCTTGAACGGCCTGTGATAAGAGACACCTTCACCGGATTCAAGATCGTTCACCCTGCATACCCTGGTCTTGAACGTCATTGCTGGTTTCAGGTGCAGCCGTTTCAGTTCGTACTCCCTGTCGGAAGGGTAGTGCCCGTAGATCGCGATCCCCGGCCTGACCATATCGAGATAAGAATCCGGGAAATCCATGATACCCGCGCTCGATGCCGCATGGCGTAGTCCGATAAAATATCCTTTCACCTCAGCCTTGTCACAAACATCGTTCAGCCTTTCGATCTGGACCTTATCGAACTCTTTTTCTTCCGTAAGAGCTGTAAAAACTCCTTCGATCTTTATCTCGCTTTTTGAGGCAATATCGTCAAATATTAGAGCTGCTTCGTCATGGGGTACTCCGACTCTCCCCATACCTGTATCGACCTTGATATGCACCCTGGCCTGTTTGTTAAGTCTTTTCGCAGAATCACTCAGGAAGAAAGCGCTCGATGAATATACCGACTGGGAAATATCATTTTCTACGATCAGGTCTGAATCAGGCTGTGAAAAAGGTCCGAAGTTCAAGATGGGGCATTTTACACCCGCTTCCCTGAGTGCCAGAGCCTCCTGGAGTTTCCCGACAGCCAATCCGTATATACCTATGTTTTCCAGGTATTTGCCGACCTCGGTAAGACCGTGACCGTAAGCGTTACCCTTTATCACTGCCATGACCTTTCTTCCATTCGTATGCTGTTTAATCAGGTCGATATTGTGGCTTATACAGCTCAGGTCGATCTCCAGCCATGGATCCCATGATGAATGCCTGGTGTCAGATACAGTTTCGGCTGCACAGCTAAGACTGTTAAAATTCATCGCTCCTGCAGTCAATACACCGGCGCCGTATAGAAAATCTCTCCGGTTGATATTGCTCATTTTCACCTCATTTATATACAAAACAAAATGCCCTATATAAATTTAATATAATTATTTTAATATTCAACGATTAATCAATTTATCTGAGCTTAAATCCTTTCAGGAGCGTGATTCACGTGCCCGATATCACACATCCTGAAACATATTGTGGACGATTAGACCTTGCCCCTGCATAACCTGGGAAGAAACTTTGAAGTGTAAAAATCCGTAATTTCCGGTTTTAATTATGGATATTTATCTTTACATTCTGCGGATAATATTCAAGTCAATATAATAGGACATATCATGAAAAATACGAAAATAAGAGATCTTGTTATAATTGTTCTGCTGATAAACATATTCTTTTTACACGGTCAGGCTATTAGTCAATCAAGGCTCAAATCTGATGAAGTAAGGAGGTTGGACAGTATCTTTTCCCATTTCAATAACACTACACCGGGTGTGGCGGTTGCTGTCATGAGGGGTGAGGAAATTATCTATCAGCGCGGATTCGGGATAGCTAACTTAGAATACGATATCCCCATCAAACCGAACTCGGTATTTCATATAGCTTCTATCTCGAAGGAATTCGCCGCGATGGCAGTCGTGCTCCTCGAACTGGAAGGAAAACTTAACATCGATGATGATATCAGAAAATACATACCGGAAGTCCCGGATTTCGGAGAGACGATCACGATAAGGCATCTCGCGAATCATACAAGCGGCCTGAGGGACCAGTGGGATCTTCTTTATCTTGCGGGATGGAGGGGAAAGGACCTGAAAACCCAGGAAGATGTTCTCGACCTTGTCAGCAGGCAGAAGGATCTGAATTTTAAACCTGGAGAGGAGTATCTCTACTCAAATACCGGATTCACTCTCCTTGCGATTCTTGTTGACCGTGTTTCGGGTAAATCCCTCCGTGAATATGCTGACGAACATATCTTCAAGCCGCTCGGTATGAACGACACACATTTTCATAACGATATGGGTGAAATGGTCAGGAACCGTGCTTACGCATATGAGCCGTGGAGCCGCTCATTCAAGATCAGCATACCCAATTTCGAGACTTACGGCGCAACATCACTTTTTACATCAGTTCTTGACCTTTCTAAATGGAGCAGGAATTTTGTTCATAAGAAAGTAGGCGGTGAAGAAGGGATAAGCAGCCTCCTGACAAAAGGTATCCTTAACAACGGGGAGGAGAT
>JANQEH010000269.1 GCA_028278455.1 bacterium | reverse complement strand
CTCCCTCTGCCGGAGAAAGTGTTCAATATTATAAAGATATCCGGCAATCTGTTATTCTGCATAGACAGCAATCAGAGAAAATGTGTCTATATTTACAGGATAACAGATATAGATTAATCCGGTCTACTCTCAATTGCATATATTTTTTACCTGAACAGAATTAATTCTGGTTAAATATTGACTTTGCATCCCAGGATGCCTATATTCTTAGTATCTATACTAAGATATTAGTAGATTCTAAATAGAGGTAATGATGAAAACCAGGATTCATTTGCTGTCCTTTTTTATTCTGTTGATGTATAGTTGCGGAGGTACTTCTAAAGATGAAGCTGAAGAGCAGAGGGTAACATATTCTGCTGAGATTATAGACGGGGTGAAATATATACATAATTTTGATGCAATATGGGGTAATGATCCGGATGTCTCTTTGAAATTTACACTGAAGATCGGCGAACTTGACAGCAAAGACGAGAATTATCAATTCTTTTCTCCGGCTGATATTACCGAAGATAGATTGGGTAACATATATGTTCTGGATGCCGGAAACCACAGGATTCAAAAATTCGATCAAATAGGGAATTATATTGGAACCATAGGAGCAAAGGGGCAGGGCCCCGGCGAATTCATGGGAATGAGGGGGTTATTCGTTGATAAATCTGGAAGACTTTATGTTACAGATGCACAGCTACAAAGGCTGAAAGTTCTATCTCCGGAGGGTGTAGAGATAAATTCTATCCCCGGCAGATATATCTCACCGAAAATACTTGTGGCTGAATCCGGTGATATTGTATCCGCAGGTGCGGGTAAGTATACATTCGGAAGGATGATTTTTCCTATGCGGATACTTGATAATTCTGGAAATACCATTAGTGAGTTCGGTGATGTCGAAGAACATGAAGTGTGGGAGCATTATCTATATTTCAATCTTATTACATTTACATTTGATTCTGAAGAAAATATTGTTGTCGCTCACTCGACACGAAATAAAGTCCAGAAATATTCGAAAGATGGTGCCTTGCTGTTTACTGCCGACAGGCCTCTTGGTTACGAGATAACAATGGAGTACAAAGAAACGCCACGTCAATTCGGTAACAGGATATTTAAGATTCCTGAAATTAACAGGGTTGGATTAATGTCCGGTGTCGATAACACAGACAGGATATGGATACTCTCATACGAAAGGCAGCTCACATATGAGGAAAAGTCGATCAAACTGAATATTGCCAATGAGCAGGGCGGAGGTTTAGCAGCTACCGAAAATCTGAAGGACAGTAAATCTATTCCGATCGATGCGTACAGATTTCATATTTTTGACGGTGAAGGCTATTTCCTTGGTAAGATTCCTCTGCCTGATTACGGTACTGTAATGAAGATTTATGGTGACAGGATGTATCTAATCGATTCAAAATATGAAATGTGTGTATACCAGTACAGAATTGTGAGCAACAATAGATAGTATTGCATATTTGTGTAGAGGTGAAGAATCCAGAAACCTTACTAAAGGTATAAAACAATTGGATCACCTGCAATATACAATATGATTTGAGAATAAAGGGTGGGAATTTTCCCGCCTTTAACGTTTTTGACATTTATCAGGTTTACAGGAAATTAAGAAAACTTATCTTAACGTAATCAGCGGCTCTTTCTACATAGCAGGAAGCGGAAAGCCGAAAAATTTAAGGATACCGGCTCGAATAATACTAAAGTTATATAATGTTAAAAGCTAACTATTTTAAGTCTCATCTCAATTAAAATATTGGTGGATATTGTCATCATACCTTATTCTTGGCTTCTTCCCAGAGCTTGTCCATTTCTTCGAGGGTTGTATCCTTCATTATTTTTCCCTGTCCGGCAATGGATTTTTCGATGTATTTGAATCTCCTGTCAAACTTTGCAATGGTCCCGCGTAGTGCGTCCTCTGGATTGATTTCCAGTTTTCGGGAAAGGTTTGCTATGGCAAATAGCAGGTCTCCGAGTTCTTCCTCGATTCTATTCTTATCTTCACTTTCAACACTTTCTTTCAATTCATCAAGTTCTTCATACAATTTAGCGAAAGCACCCCCGTAATCTTCCCAGTCGAAGCCTACCCTTCCGGCCTTTGACTGAACACGGTAAGCCTTGATTAATGCGGGAAGATGTTTCGGTACCCCGTCAAGTATCGATTCTTTATTACCCTCCTTCAGCTTGATATTCTCCCAGTTTTTGAGAACATCATGCTCATCTTTAACCTCGACATCGCTGAATATATGGGGATGTCTTCTAATCAGTTTTTCCGATACAGTATTACATACATCCTCAATTTTGAATTTTTTCTTATCCTCCGCTAAAAGCGCGTGAAATGCAATCTGGGTGAGCACATCTCCAAGTTCTTCCTCCATTTCGGGATAGTTCATTTCATCGATAGTATCGATTACCTCGTATGTTTCTTCTATGAAATATTGCCTTAAAGTCTGATGTGTCTGCTGTTTATCCCATGGGCATTCTGTTTTAACTTTCCTCATTACCTCCATAAACCGGTCGAATTCCTTCATTCTTTCATCCTTAAATGTTTCGATTGAAAATTACATATAAAAAGCAGGCTTGAGCCTGCCGCTGCCGGTAGTACAAAATACCGGTGGTTTCATTATTATACCGGATAATATTTCTCTTATAAATATACGGCAAAAACGTGATTAGAAAAAGTAAATTTTAGCGTGCGAAACCGGATTTAATTCATTATATTAACAATATATTAAGAATTTGACTAAGAAGGCGAGTTCCGAAGTCAAACATTTAACTGCCTTGAGAAACTTTTAATCTCAGTATAAGTATAAATATAATAACTATTTATATCTTTTGGATATTTTGCCGGTAAAAACTAGACGGTGGCGTATGCAATATTTTAGATCTATCCTTATTTTTTTCCTGTTTATATCGTTTCAAACCGACCGGATCTCAGCACAGAGTAAATCAACCCGGGAAAGGTCAGATTTTCTTGTTGCTCAGGGAGTGTTCAACGATGGATTGTATAAATCTGCGGAGATCCACTTACGGGATTTTCTCAATAAGTACCCTTCGAGTGAATGGCGGGAATCAGCGTATTTCATGCTTGGTAAAAGCAAGTTCTATCTTGAGAAATTCGTTGAAACCAGGAAAGTGCTCGAGGAATTTTTCATCCAGTTCCCCTTCAGCACTCTAAAGGATGATGCTATATTCCTTGTCGGGGAAACTTATTTTGAAGAGGGCGAATACAGGGAGGCTGTTAAGAACTTTGAAAAGATCGTGAACGATTATTCAAAAAGCGATGTTCTGAACGAGGCTAATTATTATGCCGGTGAAAGTCATTTCGAACTTGGCGATCATAAGAAAGCAGAAGGATATTACAATTCCGTGATAAGGTCCGGGAAATCCACTTTCAAAGACTATGCATATTATTCACTGGGTTGGACATTGATGGCCCAGAACCGATATTCTGAGGCTATTTCTTCATTCAGGACTCTAATCAATGACCATTCCGGGAGCGATACTGTTCCCGATGCGAAATTCAAACTCGGGGAAGCATACTGGCGGAACGGGGATTTCAAGCCTGCGGTAGA